>CAJCHQ010000368.1 GCA_903970295.1 Bryobacterales bacterium | reverse complement strand
CTTTCCGCTTCTTCATCGCCGAAATCTTGCCCGGTGTATTTGGTGAACGGCTTGGATACGGTGTGCCCTCATTATTCACCAAAAGATTGATGCGCCTGAGACGTTTTTTGGCGGTTTCCGCGGCTGCAACTGCGGTCGATTTTTGCCCATGTCACCATCGAAAAGCGCCAGTGTTTCAGACGCCTGAAAGTGTTTCGATTTGGTTGCGGACGCGATGTCGCGGGGGGGGTGAATAAATAGCCCCGACCGAGAGGCACTTCTACCATCCCCGACCCGATTCCACCGCGATGCGCCGGTGACAATTGCAACTTGTTTGTGAGTATCGCTCATACTCCTCCGCTTCCGCCACCAAGTTACTGATGTCTATCGATTTTGTCGGTAGCACGGTTGAGATAGTGTGTGCTCGACATAAACTTTCGCAAGCGTCTGCACAGCAGTCGTCTGGCATCGAAATCCAGACAATCTGAGACGTGTGTGTATAAGCTCAGCAATTGGGTAGATAACTGGAAGTGGATCCTCGTGTCCAATCATTTATGTGATGTTCTGCACATCCAGCCGAATGCGACAAGATTTAGCGTTTTGACTCTTTCGAGGGACTATGCCGCCATTCTTTGGTACTAGGAGCAGGTCTATGACTGCGCTAATGATTGTGGTTTTCTCCTGTAGCAGCGTCCGCGCTCAATCTAGTGATTGGGTGCAGTTTTATACTCCTGCGCAGGAAGACATTCGGAAATCGCGCTGGGCAGAAGCTGAGCAGAACTTATTGAAAGCGCTACCAGTTGCTAAAACACTGGGCAAGGACGACATACGTTATGCCTTTACGGTCGGTGCATTGGGCCGGGTTTATGTCGGAGAGAGCAAATACTCGCAAGCCGAGCCACTTCTCACTGAGTCCCTCGATTTGATGCAAAAAGCGGACTACAAGGACGAGGAACTTTATGATTGCTGTCTCTCGCTGCAGGACTTATTGATCAAGTCCGGTCGCAATGATGAGGCACTTAAGCTTAACGATGTCATTAAAAAGATAGTCCATCACGAAGCTAAAATTCAAAGATCCGCAGTTGACCCTTGGCAGAAAGAATACGATGCAGGTATGAAAAATTACTTCGCAAAACGATTTGTAGATGCGGAGAACTTCTTGATTAAATCTAGTCACATCGCTGACAAGCAAATTGGTTCGAATGAACACAAGGAGCTAAGTCTAGCAGCTCTCTTTGCCCTCTATCGTGAACAAGGCAAATACAAGCAGTTAGAGTCGCTTTTCCCTCAGCTGAAACTGCTGGTTCTGAAACTTCACGGGCCGAAAAGTGATGCGTTGGCAGAGCTATACGAGGACTACTCAGGAGTGCTGGAGAAGCAGAAGCGCTTAAATGATTCCGGATTTTACAGGAATGAAAGCGATAACATTCGTCGCACCCGCTTCGAACCCACCACGGTTTTGAGTGGCAGGGCAGTTTTCGATTCGGATGGCGGTAACGTGTGGGATCCGCTGAATACCCGTAGTTCTTCATTCCTTGAGGCACCGCCAGAGGCGGTTATCAACTTTGATAGAGAATCTGAAATTGCAAATCAGACTTTGGAGAACACGGAAGCGCTCGAATTGCGCCAGGCGCAAGCTCAAATGCTTAATCCCAGCTATTTCTCTGGGTACAATAATGCATTTTATAGTCCGTCACTTTATTACGGTTGGAATCTTCCAGTCGCCTACGGGAATTCGTACTACCGAACATATTCGGGGTATCATCCAAGTTTTTATAGTGGACGTCCGATATATGGCGGCGGAGGTCGATTAAGTCTCGGTCGCAATGGAAATTATGGCCAATTTGGTGGCACTCATTCAAGTTTTGTTCGCAGCGGTGGATATGGACAATTCGGTGCCGGAACCCACTCCAGTTTTGGCGGAATTGGAGGTGGATCTGTCCATTCTAGTTTTGGCGGTGGCTTCAGTGCAGGAATGAGTCATGGCGGTTTCAGTGGAGGAATAAGTCATGGCGGTTTTGGT
>CAJCHQ010000367.1 GCA_903970295.1 Bryobacterales bacterium | reverse complement strand
AAGAGTAGTGTCAACCAGGGCCGGAAGCAGAGGCAGATAGAGCAATGAATCGTTGATGCGCCAGGCCGGCACGATATAAGGCCCTGGACCGCCATGACTCCAGGTCCAGACGACGAGGCCAACCGATAGGCCGCAGAGTCCGACGGCCCGGCGGAGCCAATCGCTGTACGCACGCGGCAAATAGAGCCAGCCTAGAAGCTCTCGCTCGGGGGAGCTGGTATCGGGCGTCATGCTGCCTGCGGTGGGATGGTCTTCCATATTTCTTCGTTCATACGTGCCATCGAATTATGCCCATTTCTATCTATATAGAAGGAATAGGGTTCGATCAGCTGGCTGATTTTGTCGACTCGGCCAGAAGCTCGTGGCGAGTCATGGTTATTGGTTTGATGAAATTTTGAGCCAATGAGTGCACAGGGGTGCCTACGATCTTGATCGCGTGCGGATCGATATTGCCAATCACCTGTCCGGCTCGCTGAATATAAGCGAATTGGTCGGTGTCGAAATTCATCGTCCGGATGCAGGTGGCATCGACTGCGGCCAAATCGCTGCCCAGAGCGATGAAGCCCATTTCCTTCGCCGTGCCGTTGATCGGACCGTCACCTTCCATGGTCACTATGGCATCGACGACGGCAAAACTGGGTTTGACCATATGCACAAGATCGATGATGCAATTGGGAATGCCGCGCAGATGCAAAACGTTTTTGGGCCATCCGTAGCGGCGCCCGGGCACTGTGCCGAAGAGATTTTTCATCGAGCAGGTAACGCCCACCCAGTGATGGGTTTTCAATTTCGGCAGGCTGACAACGCAATCTGCCGCCACGATTGTTTTGGGCAAATAAAAATAGTTGAGACCGCTGAAGTTATCTGGGTTTGCCACTTTCTCCAAATCATCCAGATTGAGATCGACGAATTTCAAACCCAGGCTGTTGACCATTTTTCCGATGCCAGAGCTGTTCAGGAGAAACTCTGTATCGCGCATGTGCCCTGGACCTTCGCCGATGATCACCTCTTTCGCCCCTAAATAATCGACTAGTTCGACAGCTGCTTTGATGGCGGCTGGGTTGGTTGTGATTGGTTTGTCTGGATGCCACTCGACCATATTCGGCTTGAGGACGACGGTCTTGCCGGTCAGGTTAGGCAGGGCGAGAGCGCTCAAATACGGTTTGATTTGTTTGAAGATGTCTTCTTCATAGGAAGGGCATTTGATCAAACCGACAGTCGAATCTCCCTTTTTGCGTTTGGCTAATTGCGCCGCAGTGGCAAGAGCGATCGGTGTCGGTGCATCAGCTGATTGAGCACCGGCGCAACCTGCGAGGGTGAGAGCCGCGACAGCCGTCTTGATAAATTGTCGTCGATGCATGCAGGGATATTTGTGCATCTATTCGGCCTTTCGCGTGAACTTCAAAATGTTGGTACCGTTTCCGGCCGCCAGCGCGACCGCGGCTACCGCTGTGACCAAATTGTTCGGACCAAAGCTACCATCTGTATTTTGTTGTTCCACGAGTGCAAGCAGTTTCGTTTTGTAATCGCGTCCGTAAGCATGCAAGGCAATTGTGGACCAGGCTAAAGCCATGGCTGAGTTCGAATCATCATTGGCTTGCAGCAAGTGATCAAGCCCACCGGCCACAGTATCGTGATCCGGGTCATCTTGCAAAGCAACGAGAGCTTCGGCTGTTGTCACCGTATATGGTGGCAAGTAAACTTCCAGGCAGTAATTGCTGCCGTGATTCCAGCCGGATGGCGGCCGATCTTTCGCCGCTCTGCAGGCATGCTCATGGAAGTAAAGATTGGCATGCTTAGCGGCTTCGCGCAGTCCTGCCTTTTCAGTCAGATGCGGCAATTTCAAGGCCAGCAACCCATAGGCCGTTGGTTCCACCCAGTGTGCACAATCTCGCATCCAGGGCCAACCACGGCCATAATTCAGACCCTTTTGTCCTCTGGTAAGAAGCACGAGCAGCCGGGCGATCGGGCGATGCCAGTAGTCTGTGCGAATCTCGAAAAGGAAATCTTGAGCGCGGTCGATTGCTTGTCTGACGCGAGGAGAAGTATTGCCGCATTTGGCAGCGAGCATCCTCACTGCCAACAAGGCCGGAGCCGTGCACCATTCCGAAATTGTGATGTCAGGACCGGTCGACCAGCCGCCATCTTTGTTCTGACATTGGAGTAGATAATCGAGCGCCGCTACATGCTTTGCGTTTGCGCTTTCAGCTGTGACCGTTGTTGCTAATGCACACCAGGCTGTGGCCTCGGTTGATGCCTGGCGGTTACTTATGAAAGGCCACCAACCATCTTTTTGTTCGTTACCTATATAGGTAAGAGTTTGGTGCAGTGATTTTTGGACTGCTGCGGACTGTGCAGAATGTGGATCGTTTTTTGCCGTGGTCATGTTTACTTACAGATTTCAAATAAGATTCAAACCACTAGTTGGCAATAGGCAATAAGTTTTAGCTGCCTTTATCGCGATTCTAACACAGTTGCACGCGGGAAGTGCCACGCATGCACGGTTTCGGCGAAATGTATCGGGCGATACACTAGAAAAAATTGTGTTGACAATCTACTAGGCAGTACTTCTGTGAGGCGGTAATATGGATTCAGGTTGGCTACTTAGTTCGCGGCTGTTTGGCAATGCGAATGACGTGGAACAAATAGGGAGGTAGTCTGCTCGGTTACTATTTTGTTGGACGCGGATGGCGAATAAAAAATGCTAGTCCGTTTGTGTTGTTAGTTACTACTCAACCGTGTAATGTCATTCCATACCAGAGCTAAGCTCTCGAGCGGGATTGGTCGTTACTACTTAAGGAGGTTCTCAATGATTAGCCGCTTTATCCATGACGAATCAGGTCAAGGTATCACTGAATACGGTGCAATTCTTGCATTCGTAGCTATCCTCGTTGCCCTCGTATTCTCGATCACTCAAGGCGCCTTGAGAGGCGCGATCTGCGCGGCATTCAGCGCCGTGGTCAGCCAATTGAACAATCTGTCCGCTGGTGCAGCCAACGCCGGATCGTAATTACGCTGTTCGATCCTGCTGAAAGCTTCTGCTGATGCGGGAGACGATTAAACTTCGTCAAATTGTGAGATCGATAATCAGTGATCGGGAAGTCGTCAAGGCTTCCCGATTTCTTTTGGTGCGCTCTAATTTTTACAAGCACCTAACAAATTTTCGAAAGTGTTGTCAACTAAGCGTCCGCTAGATCGGTGGCGCTTTTTGAGCTGGTTGAAAAAGTGGCTGGCAAAATTACCAGACATTTCAGGAGGCTTTGTACGTTCCTGATAACCCGCATGTATCAATGATTACAAGATGAATGAGAGTTAGCTTTTGGGGCGCATCGTGAGTGATTCCCTGAGCACAAGCGGCGTATGGACGAGCTCGAGAAAGTAAAATTTGGCACCGTCGCTTTCGATTTGGCTCCCTGACCTGATTTCAATGATTTTAATTGATTCGCGGCCGTCGTGTTTACTGCTGAGATGCTGATAAATACCGGCTTTTTATTGGAGATTGTTTGAAAAGGGCTGGTCAGTGGGTAAAAAGTTATTGGTGCGCACAAGGGCAAGCGTTGTTCTTGACTCACCGATGTGCGTTAATAGTAATTGGTTAATCTTTCTCACAAAGATAGATAGAAGGGGGAACCGTAATGAACCCATTACGAGCTTTGTTCTTGAGCCTCTCTCGAATGCCTCCAGCAGTAATGCTGTTGATCATCATTGGCTTGGCTGTTGTGGTCACCATGATGGTCACCGGTAAAGTGACTGAGCAAGAGAAGACGTTCCAGGCAAAACAAGCGGAACTCGAAAGCAAAATGAGCCAAAAGGGCAAGGTTGTCTACACCATCAAGGATATTCCTGAAGGTCAGACGATCCCCACCGAAGCTCTTGAAGAGCGCGAAATCGAAGCCGCCAAAATTCCGCAAGATGCCATCACATCTGCAAGTTTGGCAGCCGGTCGCGTAGCCAAGTATGGTATCTCGACCGGTCAGATCGTGTCACAACACGATTTGGCACCGCAAGGAATATCGCTCGGCTTCGAGTCCAGATTGAAAGAAGGCATGCGTGCTCTGACTTTCGCTGTGGACAACAACACCGGAGTGGCTGGATTCGTCACGCCTGAAAGCCATGTCGACATCATCGCGATGGTCGGCAGCGGCGCTGATACCAAAGCGAAACCGATTCTTTCGGATGTCGAAGTTATCGCTGTTGGTCAGATGTATCAAAAGAACCCCGGTGCTACAACCGCAGTTCCCGCCAGTTCAGTCACAGTCGCTGTCTCGCCAGAA
>CAJCHQ010000366.1 GCA_903970295.1 Bryobacterales bacterium | reverse complement strand
GATCAGCGGCTGCTTGCGCTACCAGAGGGGCCGTTGCCGCGGGCGCTTCCCCTGTCTGGGCAGGGACTGACGCTGCTGGAGCTTCTGCACTTTGTGACGCTGGGGCTGCGGGAGCTTCCGCAGCTTGGGCTGGGGCTTCGGCAGGCTTGGTCTCGACTGCTGGAGTCACAGCACCGCCTCCATTCGCCTGACTGGCACTGGTCCAATCCCAGTTGGCGTTGGTCGGGCCGCTGTTGCTAGTCGCAGTCTCAGTCGCTAAAGCGGGCACCGGAGCTTCAGTCGGGGCAGCTTTCGGTTCGCCCGCATTAGCAGTTGCACCCATTTCTAATCCGCTGGCATCTGCCGAGGCGACGTCGATTGTTGTGGCTTTGACCGGTACTGCGGCTTTCGGTAGTTTCGTTGTGCCCAAGGGCTCGACGGGTTTGTTTTCAATCAAGTCGCTATCGCGCACGTGGTCGCCTAATGTGATGGTCACCGAATCTTCTTCCAATTTGACGACGCGGGGCTGCACCGTCAGCTGCTCCGGCACTTCGATGACCACGCGGGCGGTTGGTTTAGCAGTGTTGCCCAAATTGGCATAGTGAACGCTTTTGATCGCCGGCAGGAGCTTATGCAAGCGACTGGAGAGGTTTTCGACTGACGGCATGTTCATTTTGTCGACCAAGCTATCAGTGAAATCAATGACGACACGATGATTTGGCCCGGGCAAGTCGAGCACGTGGGGCGGCGAGGGAAAAGCGCCGTTATGAGAGCCGAATTCAATTACGACTTGATCGGACGCATCCACACTTATTTTTTTGAGGGGCAAGGGAGCCGAATCTGCTGCCGAAACAGCAGAGGCAATCAGAAGATTAGAGCTTAGAAGTGAAATGCTGAGAGCAAGCAAGTTTCGACCAATCATTTTCGATACTCCGATTTATGTATGCTCGACGCGGGGCAACGCGCGTTTCGGGAAGAGTTGCTGAAAGCAGAACGCTGTCACGAACATGCGCAGTTTACTGCAAGGCTTTTAGGCGAGACAGTTGATCGGTTTAAGTTATCGGCAATGGTTGGGTTGATTATCGTCTATGATTGGGGTTGTCTTACGCCCAATTAGACCGTACTCTAGGCGTTGACCGCGTTGGATAGTTAAACGATATAGAAAGGCTGTTAGCGAACATTTATGCGAATTCGATTGCAGCATATAGAAACAATAGGCTGTCAAGTGTTCGGTTGGTGCCGTCTGAGGCTCGATTCGGTCAGCCCCGGAAGCCGAATTTCTCAAATAGGTCTGGCGATCGCGTGTGGCTTCTTAGCGCTTGGCGGCAGCGCTCAGGCGCGTTCTGCCGACGACAGCGAAATTCCCGACCGCTTGTTCGCGGGCACCACTGTGCCGGAACATGCCAGAGCCCTTGCCCAAACGACTTCCGGGTCGGCTCGGCGCGAAAAATTGATCAGTCCGCCAGGCGAGAATCCCTATTATCCAGTCAGATCCGACGGTCAACCATTCGTGCTCAACGTAGATACAACCGTCAATCTGACCAGCGCGCTGAATCAGTTTTATTGGAATCCAAAGTGGCGCGGCGAAGTTTGGTCGCCCTTCGATTTACCCGAGACGGTCGAACGCGCTAGCCGTCTGATGAGCACGTGGCCTGAATTCGATTCGGAAAATATGTTTCGGGTTGGCACGAAGCCGGCCCAATGGCTGGAGCGCTACTCGGGATACGGACCATGAGCCGATTGCGACTGGATCACATCGCCGTTGCCGTGACGAATCTAGACGACGCTCTCGCTTTCTACCAGAAGCAATTTGGACTCGACTGTCTTGAAATCGAAGTCGTAGAGGAGCAAGGCGTGCGCGTGGCCAAATTGGATTTGGGCAACACCCACCTGGAATTGCTCGAACCGCTCTCTGCCGAAACTCCTGTCGGTAAATTTCTCAACCAACGCGGCGGCGGACTGCATCACATTTGTCTGGGAGTAGCAGACATCGACGGCGAACTGAACAATCTAAAAACTCAAGGCACGAGACTGATTGATGAAAAGCCAAAGATTGGCGCAGGGGGCGCAAAGGTTGCCTTTATCCATCCGAAAGCGACCGGCGGGGTGCTATTAGAGCTGTCTCAGCCGCTCGAGCAATCGCCGCCAGGCAAGACCTCTCAGCCAATCGAGCATTCCTAGGAGCTCGAGTATCCGCAGGCGCTCGAGCATTCCCCATCACTTGAGCATTACGACTGTCGGGAACCAAAATCTTTCGCCAGAGTCCATTCACCCACGACCACCTCATGTCTTGAAACTGAGTGCAATACCGCGGGGTAGCACCGCAGCGCTTTGCAAGCGGTCACAGCAAATAAGCATATGGGCGGAGCGACAGCTTCGCCCATATGCTTAGTGAGGGGGCATCAGCTTCCCTCTGCGTGTCACTCGAGTGCCAGCAAGTCTGCGCGCATAGCGCCAATGTCGACATAGCGCTTGCTCAGGTCCAGTGCGGTTGCTGTGGCGATAATGGCATCGAGACCGGCACTAACTTGCGCACCGTGGCGCGCGGGTCTGGCGACGCTGATTGGTTCTGGTTCGGTACCCGTGAGTAGATAGAATAACGTTCCGCCCAGTGCATAAATATCGCTTTGTGCACAGGGCTTTCCGCGAAATTGTTCCGGCGGAATGTATGCATGTTTGCCGACAACCGTGGCAGTAGCTGAGGAATCAACCTGATGCGCAACATTGAAGTCAACGATCTTGAGAATACCTGATTCTTGCAGAATGATATTGTCGGGTGTGATGTCTCTGTGCACTACAGGTGGTGTCAACCCGTGCAGGTAGGTCAAAATCTCTGTCAGCTGCAGAGCCCAGTCGATTACATCCCTCTCCCGCTGCGGTCCGAATCGCTCGACCATGCCCTTGAGAGTTTCTCCCTGAATGTATTCGAGAACGAGATAACCGCGGTAGTCTTCGATGAAGCCATCCAGCAGCTGCACGATTTGAGGGTGGTCCAGGCCGCCCAGGATCGCTGCCTCGTCTTTTAGTTTGCTGGCGGTCTTGTCGGCGATCGCCTGCCCGCGATGAACGGGGAGGACATATTCTTTGAGAACGACTTGCGATTCGCAAGTGGGTAGCAACACTTTTTCGATGAAGTGCGTCGAGTCATCGATCCGACCCGACGGTAAGCTCTGATGAGTAGCCAGATAAGCGGTTCCCTGTCCGCCACCCCCGATCGTGTCGACGACGCGATAACGTCCAGAGTCAAGGGTCATGCCTGGCTCCAGTAGCCCTTTGTTGTTGCGTTCAGACGGCGCCGAAAAGTATTTCAACCAGAGTTCTGTGTACGACGGCTCAGCCAGGCGGATTTCGTCCGCTATTTTTAGTACCGCTTGCGGTGCGCATGTGCGCACTCGATTGAAGAACGTGCCGATATCTTGCTTTCTGGCAATGTCGGTAACTCTCATACGGAAAGTCTCGCCGCCCCTGGTTTCAACCTTCAAGACATCTCTTTTGCCGTTGAAAATATCCCAGGTCCGGTACTGCTCGATTTCCTTGATCGCTTTCCATTTGATGCCGATCATGACGTGCGATGAGCCTTGCAAAATTAAGTTGCTATCGTCGCAAGTAATTTCTCTTGCCCGGGTGTAAAAAATGGCCATCGCCGCCACCCCTAGAAAGATCAAGCTAGCGAGCACTGCGTAAGGAAGAAGCGCGAGGACCTCTCCAATGTTCGAGGTATTCTTGAAGAAATCGAGCATAGGCGAGTGAATGACGTCAGGCGTGACGTCGGGCGTGAATGGGGGTCGGCTGCTATTTCCGAAAGGGTCTCTAACTTGTCGCCATGTGTCGGCAAAAAAGCAAAATCCACCGGCAAGGAAGGCCGTGCAGAAAACGCTGATGATGATGCTGGTCAGGTGAGCGGATAGTGCGTCTGTCACTTTGGCAATTGCTCGCAGCTTTTCTTTTTGAGCGGGCGTTTTGTCTTTCTCGGACCAGATCTGACCTCGATAGGCACTAAGCGGCGGGCTATCGGTAAAGACGTCGTGTTGTTGCGCCTTTGTGGTTGCAGGTTCGACCTGGCTCACTGGCGGTAAAGCTTCGGCGACGATCGAAGCTTGCTCGACGAATGGTCCAAATTGCGGAGCGGACATGGACATCTCTATCTCCGGTGCATTATCGACTGCCGGCTCAACGTCGACTTCGCCTAGGGTTAGCCTGTCTTTAGGGCGTTCCGTCGAAATATACTGCAACTGTGGATCGTCTTCTTCCACTCGCTCAATCCTCTGCTGCCGTGATCAGGGCGTCGTGCAAATATTTGCGGGCGCGAACACTTATTTCTTGAGCGGATTGAAGGCGTTCTTCCGTTTCTAATGCAGTGCAGTCCGCAATTAACGCGCTTAAAGTCGACATTGGTTTGTCCTGAGACGGAGGCAGCGAAGATTGGGACAAAGCGTCGGGATCTTTTCCCGTAGCTAAGAAAAAGAGCGTGCAACCCAGTGAATAAATATCACTTGCCGGTTTAGCTTTTCCCCGGAATTGCTCGGGTGATATGTATGATTGTTTGCCGACGAGAGTGCCTGTGGCAGTCCCGATTAGCTCGTTGGCAGCGCCGAAATCGATCAATTTCAAAGAGCCGCTTTTGTCCAGCACAAGGTTGTCTGGAGTCAGGTCGCGATGGACAATTGCCGGAATGTGGCAGTGCAAGTATGTGAGAATTTCAGCGATTTCCAGTGCCCAGCGAATGATGATTCGCTCGCTCTGCGGACCATGTTCTTTGATATATTGCCGCAAATCAATTCCTTCAATGTGCTGAAGCAGCAGGTAATTGTGATTTTTTTCGACGAAATGGTCGAGCACTCGGGCAATGTTTTGATGGCGCAAAGATTTTAGCAATCGGGCTTCCCGGTCAAACATTTCGAGTGCTTTGGCGCGGCTGTTATCATCGGAGTTTAGTGGCACCACTGCTTCTTTGAGAATAGCCAGCTCACCATCTGTGGTGCGACACAGATAGACTGCAGAAAGGCCGCCGAATGAAACTTGTCCAATCACTTCCCATCGTCCGTTTTGAAGCAATGCGCCAGTTTCGAGTGGCACATAGGCGGTGGTGCCAAATCGGCTAGCCAGGTCGTCTTCCCACGTGTCGGTGAAGCCGACAGCTTTGATCGAGCTCGCTTTGATGCCAGGAATGCCCATTGCTATCGCCCGATCATCGAAGCTGAAGGCCACGTCAGTCGCATTCGATTTAATTGCGACGCAAAAATCTTTGAGTTCGGCGGCGTTGAAACCGTCCATACTGAAGGTAATGCCGCCCAGTGTCGAAAATATCAGTCTCAAGTTCTGATTGCGGAATTCGACTGCTCTTAAATCCTTCCAGGCGCGTTTGCGTTCGAAGGCCATTTCCAAAAGATGATGCCAGGGTACTTCCAGTCCGGCTGCTGTAAGAACTAATTTGTTGTCCAGGCATACGAATATCGTGACCAGTCCGCACAGGAAAAGGGCAATGTAAAAGCAAAACAAAAGAGCCAGATCCCAATAACCTGCCAATCCGCCCAGGATTACAGCTTTCCCCAACCAGCCCGCCACATAGAGCGACCAACCAGCCCAGATAGGCGCCAGCACTGCAGTGATAATCAAACCGGACTTGGTCAATTTACCGTTGTAATGGAGGACCAATTTAGGCAGCTGTTTGTCGTCCAAGTTGAAGCGCTCCTCTTGTGGAGAATATTCCACTGCCGGAGCTCGTTTATGCCTGCGGGACTGTCATTGTGGGTGGGAGGCTGTCATTTATGCGTGCTTCTCGCGCGGTGTGGCGTAGCGGTGATATCAGTGATGAAGGTTTAGTTCTTGTTCATCCAGCTTCAGCTAGCCCGTTACGCCCTACCTGGCGCTCTCGGTAGCGCTCGGCTCGTTCGGTAACGAGAACTTTATGATCACGAGCAGCCCTGGACAGACACTAAAGTGAGGTCCCTACCCTTTCCCTCTTTCCGATTACGACCGTCTCCAAACCCGTCACTCCGACACAAATTTAGACTAACTTTCGCACCACGGTGTCGGAAACAGGCTGCTGCTTGGAATTACCTCACCCTAGTCCTGAGGATATGAAACCAGTTCAGTGTGGATTAAGGGACGCTGACTCATCGAGTTTACGCACATGAAAAACCTCGTCGAAAATTTACGCCAAATCCGCGCTGCCATCTTGAAGGATAAGCTCACCAGTCTTGTCCTGCATGCCGGCATCTCTACCTTCATCTACCTCGTCTTGTCCTTCGCCTTGAAAGAGCCTCTGACCGGGAATCTGATTTTTATACTGGCCGTGGACTCCCTGATGCTCAGCACGACCGCCACGGTTCTATTTGCATTCGGTGGTCAGGCGCTCTTTCGCATAATCGGACTACAATCCGCAGGTCGGCTCTTCGAGATTCTCCTGGGCGCTTTCTGCGGCGGTATTGCTCTCTATCTCTGGGCGATTCCCTATCCGACTGTGGCAATCGTTGCACCCTCGATTGCAGCAGCAGTCTCAGCCGGTCTAGCCATCTCTCTCCTGATCAATGCACTCGGCCTGCTTACTGGTGCAGTTTCATTCTCCTCCTTCGGATGGAAATCGCTCTTTCCGATCAGGAACTGATTTTCCATTTTGGAAGAGCTTTTGAGTGACTCTCAATCAAGCCGGAATAGTGATTTCTTAGTGGCTAAGAAAACCTCTAATCCAGCTTGATTGAGTTCTTGTTTTCTTTTTTTCTTTCGGGTATATGCGGAAAATAATTAATTTCGGCAAAAATAGATGAAGAAGTAAAAATGAAGAGTATGCCAGCCCAGCTGGCTTATTGCGTTATGGTCAGTTCTTCAAGACCTTTGAACACGAATGCCAAATCTCGGCGAGAGGAGAAACCACTCCTTTCGCCGAGATTATGGTGGCTCGCTGGCATTATGGTATGCGACTTGAAATGCATCAGTACGCGCCTCTCGCGGTCAGTACGGCCGGAATTGTGCGGTATAGAATATGTAAATCGAGCGCATAAGACCAATTCTGGCAATACCAGACGTCGGCTTCGAGATATTCTCTGTCCGACAAGTCGCCGCGACCTGTGACTTGAGCCCAGCCCGTGATGCCAGGTTTGAAAGACAGGACACCCAGACGAATGCGTGGCGATACGCCGGCGGTGTCGAATTCGGCAACAGGACGTGGACCGACCAGGCTCATGTGCCCTGCAAGAACATTGAACAACTGCGGTAATTCGTTGATGCTCGAGCGACGGAGGAACTGCCCCAGACGTGATGATGAGGTCAGCCTGCCCGAGTCGCGTAGTTCCTTCTGTGTAACCGCTGGTGTTCCTTCAGGAAGGGTGCGGAACTTGAGCATAGTGAAAGGCTTGCCTCCTCGCCCGATTCGCACTTGGGGAAAGAAAATCGGACCACGAGAATCGAGTTTGATTGCGATTGCTGTTCCGAGCAAGATCGGTGACAGCACAAGCAGGGCGAGAAGCGCCAAAACCCGGTCTGTGATGTCTTTGGTATAGATACTGAGATTCTGTTCCATGGCTTTCTCCCTTCAACATGTTTGGGCTAGGCAAGGGCGCCAAAGGCAACTTTGCTTGGTGAACGGTAGTTCGTCGGTTTAGTTGGTAGCGGAATCTAAGTGCTGGGATTTATTGCTCTCTTGGATTAGGCGTAAATGTATACGTCAGAGAAGTAGCATTTCCTGTTGTCAATAATCAGCCAAAACTTAAGCCAGCCATTTTAAGTTGCCTCTGTTTCTCTCGCTTTACAATTGGCTGGTAGCCTGCCCTTGCAGATTCTTCGGACTTTCTACCGGATGATGTCGCCGAAACCTGAACCGAAATTGCACTCGCGCCGTTAGCGCTACGACTCGGCGATCATTTATCTGCATCGCCTGGATGTTTTGCTTTGATCGTGATACTAAATGCGGTGTTGAACGCTCGGCACGGAGTGAGCTAGACTCGCGTGATGAGCTGATTTTGGCTTTGGGTCGTGATCGTGGACAAAAGACCCCTGTTCGTTCAATCCAGTTTCGATCGGCTATTGACCGGGTATCAAGATCTCTGTTGCGTTCTACCTGCCGTGATCAAACGCTCAATTTTGCAAGATGACATTCTCGCGCTTTATTTCCGAGCCCAGCCCCTGCGCGTATCTGCCTGACAGAAATTCGACTATGGAATACGAACCCGCCAGGGGCATGTCTCGGCAAGATTTGCAGCGGCGCATCTCCCAGGGTTGGCGCCGGCAGGGTTACATGCTTTTTCGACCGGTTTGTCAGACCTGCCAGGCTTGTCAACCGATCAGAGTTGACGTCGAGAATTTTCAACCAGATCGTAGTCAGCGGCGTGTAATTAAAGCCAATCAGGATGTAGAGTTGCGCATCGGGCCGTCTAAACTTTCAGTTGACCGCATGGAGCTTTATGTTTTGCACCACGCGCACCATGCTGAGCAAAAAGGTTGGAAGAAATGCAATCTTCTCACAGCTGCAAACCGGATCGCCTTTTTCATGAGTGCTGCAACCGATATCGAAGAATGGGCCTATTATCTCGACGGAAAGCTGATCGCCGTAAGTTACATAGACGTGCTCGACCCGGGCTATTCAGGTGTCTATTTCTACCATCACCCTGATTTTCGCCAGCGCTCGCTGGGCACCTGGTGCATTCTCAGCTTGATTGAGCAGGCGAAAAAAAGAAACTTTCCTCATGTCTATCTTGGTTATTACATTGCCGGTTGCCGCTCGATGGAATACAAAGGTCGCTTCCAACCGTCTGAAATCCTTTCCCTGGATGGTTCTTGGGCTCCATTCACCGCTGACTGAAGAGGTGTTCTAAGTTACAAATTGATTGCGACCCCGCCCTTATTGAAAACACTCCATGGCTTTTCCTGCTACCTTATTCATGCCAACGCGCGGAAAGAGCCAGCGAGCCCGCGCGGTCACATACCAGCAAAACGAAGCGCGGCTGAGGAGCCAGCTGAGTGAAGCGGGCAAACACGCGGAGGAGCTAGCCAGGCGAGCTCCAGAGCGCTTAAAAAAGGAGCTTTATAAAACATGCCAGTGATGACCGACGTATCAAAAATTGAGCAGGCGCTAGGTAAACAAGCGTCTTATTACCTTCAGCATACCTGCAAAGGCATAACCAAAGACCAGCTTCATTTGCCGGGCGGCGATTTTATCGACAGAATCGTCTCCAACAGCGATCGATCACCGCGAGTTTTGCGCAGCATCCAGACCATTCTCAATCATGGTCGTTTGGGCGGCACCGGATACGTTTCGATTCTTCCTGTCGATCAGGGTATAGAGCACTCAGCCGGTGCTTCTTTCGCTAAAAATCCGATTTATTTCGACGGTGAAAATATCGTCAAGCTAGCTATCGAAGGCGGCTGTAACGCAGTTGCTTCGACATTCGGCGTTTTGGGATCTGTAGCACGCAAGTATGCGCACAAAATTCCTTTCCTGGTCAAACTCAATCACAATGAATTCCTGAGCTATCCGAACAAATACGATCAGATCATGTTCGGCAGTGTTGAAGAAGCTTGGGATATGGGCGCAGTCGCCGTCGGCGCCACAATCTATTTCGGCTCGCCGGAATCAGACAGACAAATTATCGAAGTTGCGCAAGCTTTCCATGAAGCGCACCAATTGGGATTGGCAACAGTACTGTGGTGCTATCTGCGCAACTCTGCTTTCAAGCAAGGCGACACCGATTACAGTTTGGCTGCTGACCTCACTGGTCAAGCCAACCACCTCGGCGTCACCATCGAAGCCGATATCATCAAACAGAAGCTGCCGGAAAACAACGGTGGCTATAATGCCCTCAAATACGGTAAGACCGATGCTCGCGTCTACTCCGAGTTGACGACCGATCACCCAATCGATTTGACCCGCTATCAGGTAGCTAATTGCTACATGGGCAGATCGGGCTTGATCAATTCAGGGGGCGCCTCGGGACAAAACGATTTCGAAGAAGCAGTGAAGACAGCCGTTATCAATAAGCGCGCTGGCGGAATGGGCTTGATCTCGGGCCGCAAAGCTTTCCAGAGACCGATGAAGGAAGGCATCGAGTTGCTCAATTCGATTCAAGACGTCTATCTTTGCAAAGACGTCACCGTGGCGTGAAGTCTGGGTGATAAACGCTATCGCAATCGGTAGCTCGAGCTGGTGCATAAATCAAGAGGATCCGTTCACCGCGGATCCTCTTTTTTGATGATGAATTTAGCGGATAGTGTCGACTATTTGGCGCTAATCACTTTAGCCGAATCGTGCTTGCTGACGATGACGCCAGGCGCGGCTGTGACGACGGCATTTTCATATGCATCCACAGACGAGTGGCCGCTGGCGACGATCTTCGAGTCGCCATAGGCTTTGACTGAAACTTCGTCCGCCACTGTCGCGTGA
>CAJCHQ010000365.1 GCA_903970295.1 Bryobacterales bacterium | reverse complement strand
AATGAAAGCATCGACACCAGCTCGCCGGCCGGCAAATGCTTTTTCCATGTGATCGCCGCTATCTCCGAGATGGAGCGAGACCTGATAAGGGAAAGAACAAAAGCTGGACTAGAATCAGCGCGGCGTCAGGGAAGAACTGGCGGTCGCCCTGACAAATTTAAATCGGAAACGATTCAGTTAGCAAAGGAACTTGATGCGCAAGGAAAGCCACGCACGGAAATTGCGAAGTCTTTGGGAATGAGCAGAGCGACGCTTTATCGTTTACTGATTACAACATCGACTACGTAATATCCCTGTAGACAGGCTACCAGAACGGAGTAGTATGGATTAGAAGTAGGATAAGGAACAATCGGTATGAAGCAGTCGAACGTCATTGTAATCTGCATCACTGTGTTATTGATTGGAATGCTATATATCTACGCTGGGATGCTTTCGTGGACCTTATGGAGTTTTGGCTGTGAAGCGTGGCGAGAATTACCGGAGATCGCGGCTTCTAGCTTCACGGAAACGCAACAAGCCATGGTTGCGATAGTTGCCTTGTCCGCCATTCTAACATTAGACGCGCTGTCTCAATGGCTCGGTTTCGCCGCGGGTGGGGATAGAAACTTGGAAGCTTCTGGACTGCCCAGACCACGACATACAGTTTCGTATTTGGTTACAGGAGGCGCCGTCGTCGGAACGCTTTTTTGTGCAATCTCAATGATGACCGATTGCATAAATCCGGTGGCATATGTATTCGGAAATGCTGGTGCATATGAGATGGGTGAGCGCATCTTCCGCTTAGTTCGAAGTCGGTCGGAAGCAGAAAATGGTGACTCGCTTTGTTCTCGAAGGGTGTGCAATACCGGCACAGCAGATGGCAAAAAGTTTCAGACCATAATTGAGGCAGTTTACGGACCTCACAGTCGTGAAATGGCACAAGAGTATAGTACCCTCGCAGGATACAGCGCGAGTGGGCACGATTTCGGAGCGGCCGAGTTTTTGTATCAAAGATCGGCGAATCTTTTCTATCATCTTCATCAAGATGCCGCTTCCGCAGAAGCCCTGGGTGCAGTGAGTTGGTATCAAAGTTTGCAAGGGAAGTCGACTTCAGCAACTGTCACTCTTAGTCGAGCTGCAACAATAATTTCGGAATGTCCTGATAATCTGGATACACTCTCCGCCCTCACCTGGCCACTACAAGCTGCTCAAGCGAGCGGAGATTCAAGACAACACAAAGACTTTATGAATCGAGCTATCACTATAGAATCCAAGCTCAAGAGCCATCTGATCTGAAAACATCTCAGATTAGAAAGCGCCTGGATACTCAAAACCGTAAATATATTTGGCATCGTTTTCCAACATCTGTCGATCCTTTCCTTGTTTGCGCAGAGCCTCCCTATCAAGCCGACGTTGCATCCACTCGCTCTTTGCCTTCGCAAATTTTCCGGCACAACGAGCTGCATCTCCCGGATACCGTTGCTTGTAGTCCGAATAGCGGGGCATTGGATCGTATATATTTCCGATCCCCGGATAACTATTAGGATCTGTCGAATTTCCATTCGGCTGCTGTGGTGGAGTTTGCTGGTTGTTGCCAGGGGTAGGTTGCTGTTGTTGGCCGCCGCCAGGTTGCTGCCCGCCGCCAGGCTGCTGTCCGCCCCCAGGCTGCTGTCCGCCCCCAGGTTGTAAGGGTGGATTGCTGTAAATAGAGTGCAATGGGCTTCCAATCGGGAAACCATTTTGAGGTTCTAAACCCAACGGATCTCTCAAGCTCTGAGGATCGTTTTGCACGTAACTATATAAATTGCAACCGCGGACGTACCCAAGCGGATCGGGCTGCAGAAATCGTCCAATGCTAGGATTGAGGTCTCTTGCTCTGTACGAGTATAGCAAAGCCCCTGACAAATATTGTTGGCCATTGAAGCCAGCGGGGCCCGATTGTCCGTTTTCACCAAAAAGTCCATACCCGCCATTCTGTATCGGCGAGCAGAGTCGATCGGAATGAATGTTAGTTATGCTCGATGTTCCAGCATTCACCTGAAAAATCAGATCATCCAGGTTGTCAGGGCTGATGAAGTTCAATGGCTGTGTGCCTATAGAAACTAAACGATCACCAAACCATGACCAGTCTCTTCCTGTGACATCGACAGAGATGCGACTGAATGGATCGTAAATGATTGTATTGCCGTTGGCGGTGATCAGTCGGTTCTGCGCATCGTACGCGTAGGAGTTTGACCCGTCACTGGTTAAGTTTCCATTTCCGTTATAGCTGTAACTTTGGTCTCCCACCATGAGGTACTGATTCAAACTGTTGGCTGTAGCATAAGTGATTGTGGTGTTAGAACCTGATGGCTGCCACAGGAATGTATCATTGCTGACACTAATGCTCACGACTTGATGCGTATTGTTATAGCCATACAGAATACTTACGCTCTCACTGGCTCCTCCTGGAACCACGTGATTGATGTTTGTCAAGTCATCGTTTAGTTGGTAGGCATAAGCGACGTACTCGCTAGCGCTGAACATCAATAGCGTTCGCCGCGACAGAGCATCATAAACAAATGTCGCGTTGGGCGAAGCAGACCCGCTCAGTGTAATGCTACTGAGCCTATCCAGTTGATCGAAATCGTTAATGAAATAACTGCCATCAGGAAAGGTTAACCGCGTGATATTCCCATCGGCGTCTAACTGAGCGGTGGTGTTTCCATCACCGGTGAATCTTTTTGCCGAGTCATAAGAGACCGTGTAGCTGACCGTGGGATAGGTTCCAGCTCCAGTTAAGCGATCATGCAGGTCGTAAGCATAAATATAGTCGCCTTCCCCACTAGGCAATGTTTTCCTGACCACGCGATTTAATGCGTCAAACACTCGATTTACTTGTTGAATGGCGCGATTTTGAAATATGAGTAGGTTGCCATTGTTGTCGTAGGAGACGTTTTCCTCATAAGACCCATCCGGAAACGTCGACTTAGCTAATCTGTCGAAAACATCGTAAGAATAAGTCGTTGTGGCGGCGTTTGATGGCGTGTCCGGATATTGGGTCAGAGTCATCAGATAACCATTGGGGGTGTAGGACCGCGACTGGCTAATAGTGTCAGACGGATCTGTAATTTGAGACATCCGATTTAGCGGGTCCCATTCGTACTGCCATTCTCGTTCCTCCGCATCTGTGTACGTTTCAAGGCGTCGCAGGGTGTCGTAAGTCAGAGTCGTTTGATAGTTCAATGGATCAAGGAACGTCAAGACTCTTCCTTCAATCGAATATGTCCACGTAAAAACTTGAAAGGCCGGTGTACTGTTTGTTTGTCGCTGCAAGGTCAGCCCGTTGTCATTCGCATCGTATGTGCAATTCGTGAGGTAGTTAAAGGGGGCGGGATCGGTCCTAGAGATGAGACGACGTTTCTTGTCGTAGCCAAACATAGCCGTGTTACCGTTCGGATTTTGGACCGACACAACATTGCCGACATTTGGAGTTCCAGTGTCATAGCCGAAAGTGGTGGTGATATTTAAGTGTGCGCCTGTTCCGTAATCACGAATGATCGAGAGCAATTCTTCAGTCGCGGAGTCGTAATTAAATTTCGTGATGGCGCTGGTCTCGTCAGTGTAGGTTGTGAGTTGACTTCGACCATTGTAAGTCAGGGTTATCGTCGGCGTCGGACTGCCTGTAACTGGGATCGGGCGTTGAATTTCAAGGAGGTTTCCAGTGTTACCGCCGGCCGGATCGTCGTATGTGTATGAGTAAACATTCCCGTTTCGATCGGTGTATTGGCTGACCTTATTCCAAGTCGAGTCATACTGCCAACTTTCCGTGAGCGAGCTTGTTCCTGTTTTTGGATAGTAAATTTTCTGCATCACATTGTTGTAACCGGGAATACCGATAACGCTTCCCGTGAAACTTGGTCCAGGATACGCCCATGTTGTGTAATTCGATTCCGGATAAGTCT
>CAJCHQ010000364.1 GCA_903970295.1 Bryobacterales bacterium | reverse complement strand
ATCCGTGACATATGCCGCTACAGCTCCGCTGCCACCGGATATAGACGAATTTCTCTTCGCCGGTTTTCTCAGGCAAAGTCCAGTCAGATTAGTAAAATGCAAAACTATCGACTTGGAAGTACCAGCCACGGCCGAAATCATTATTGAAGGCTATGTCGATCAAAATGAATTGCGGCGCGAAGGTCCGTTCGGCGATCACACGGGCTTCTATAGTCTGGCTGGAATGTTTCCGGTTCTGCATGTGACCGCGGTTACGCACAGGCGCAATCCTATTTACCAAACAACTATAGTCGGCAAGCCACCCCAAGAAGATTGTTATTTGGGTAAAGCGACAGAGCGAATTTTTCTGCCCCTTTTGCAGATGCTGGTGCCCGAAATTGTGGACATGAATCTGCCGTGGGAAGGCGTTTTTCACAATTGCGCGATCATCTCGATCGACAAACGTTATGCCGGTCACGCACGTAAAGTAATGAGTGCAGTTTGGGGGCTTGGTCAGCTCATGTTCACGAAATTCGCAATCATTCTCGACAAAGACGTGAACGTGCAAAATCTCTCGGAAGTGGCTCTTAATGTATTCGGCAACACCGATCCGCGGCGCGACATGATGTTTGTTGACGGTCCGCTCGACATACTCGATCATAGTTCAACGCTGTTGGGCTACGGTTCGAAAGTCGGAATCGACGCCACACGCAAATGGAAGTCTGAAGCTTTCACGCGTGACTGGCCCCGACCGATAGTCATGACGCAAGACCTGGAAAGCCTTGTCACCGCTCGCTGGGCGGAGTATGGACTGAGCGCGGCCGTGATCGAAAGCGGCTACCCGGCAATTGTCAAGCGGTAGTATTTTAATGTTTGCACGTAGTGAATTGATATTTAGCGGGCATAAATCAAATACGAACTTGAATCTTCAAAAGAGTTTGTAACCGCCTAAAAGCAGCGGAAAACAAATGCTGAATACATAACCATTGAGTGTGTGCTTCTCATGAAACACCTGAAACGCGTCGGGTCATTATTACTTGCCTCTATCTTCGTCCTTTCGCTCGGTTATCAACCAGCTCAGGGACATCGCTCGCAGCCGCAAGAAATTTACCATCGCGCCTGGCAGCTAGTACGCGATAACTATTACGATTCAACGTTCAATAATCGCGACTGGAATGAATTGGAGCACAAATACGACAGTCAGATTAAGTCGACCGACGACGCCTTCAAATACGTCAAAGTCATGCTCGAAAATCTCAACGACCCTTACACTCGCTTCCTCGATCCTCGCGCTTTCCAGGACGAAAATGACGCCATCGATGCCCGCATTGTCGGAATCGGCATCAACCTGCAACAAAGCAAGGAAACGAACAAATTAATCATTACCCGCACCATCGAAGATGGTCCGGCAGAGCAAGCTGGCTTGCGGGCCGGCGATGAAATCATCGGCATCGACGGGCTGAATGCCGTGGGCATAACCCCCGAACAAGCCGCTGAGCACATTCGCGGCAAGCAGGGGACGCCCGTACAGATTACGGTCAGACATGGCAGCACCCAGAAGACCGCGTCGATTACTCGCCAGGAAATCACCATCCACGCTGTCAGCGCCAAATTGGTGGAAAACAACATTGGATATATACAGCTCTCGACTTTCATTTCTAATGATGCGTCGCACGAATTTAGAAATGCCTTGCAAAAACTCTCTAACGCAGACGGCATCGTCCTTGACCTGCGCGACAACCCGGGTGGACTGCTCTCCAATGCCCTGGAAATTGCCGACATGCTTCTTGACAGCGGCGCTATCGTGAGTACAATCAGCCGACATGGACGCCACACGGATTTATCCTCAGGCGATCCAATCACCCACCAACCAATCGTTGTCCTCGTGGACGACGAGAGTGCAAGTGCCAGTGAAATTCTCGCTAGCGCACTGAAAGATAATGGTCGTGGTGTATTGATCGGAACTAGGACTTATGGAAAAGGCCTGGTTCAAGAGATCAACCGATTACCAGGCGGCGCTGCAATTCACATCACTGTCTCCCGTTACTTAACTCCAAACGGTTCAGACATAAACAAAGTCGGTGTCCAACCAGACATCAGCGAGTCCGACAAAGACAAACAAAGAGCAGTTGCAGTCGCTTACTTGAAGGAAAAAATCGCCTCACTCAGGCCCACTCACACCAGCCTCAAGCCGGTTCCTTCAAATATACTGCGCATGCACTTGTTGCCTGCAGTAGCCCACAAATAGCTTCCAGACAGCTCTGGTAATCGAAATTCGAAGGTCGGAACGACTTCCTCTTCATTCGCAAAGCCAGGTCAGTATATGAAAACTTCGCCGAAAGGTTCGCCCAGGAATCAAGTTGCGCACGTTTTGTTCGCCTGGTTGATTGCTGTTTTGCCAGCTGCGGCTAATGATCTGCCACCTGGCAGTTACTTGAATTCTGGCGAGAGCACAGCGAGCCAAGCTAGCAACCAGACCATTCCTGGATTGCAACCGCTCTCCGAATATCCGACGGCAAGCGAGCCCATGCAACAACAGAGTACGTATAACGGATCGGCACAATACCAACAACAGAATCAGAACGGCCAATATCAGCAGTCGAATCCGTATGGCCAGACCCAGAATGCCGCTTACCAAAATCCAACTTACTCGAGCGCAAACGGTACTTATCTGCATGGAAACACCCAGCAGTCGGGCTACGCGAATGGCTCAGGCAGCAGTTATCCGAATTCGCAACCATATTATGGACAAGCCCAACAGACTTACACACCAACAACTGCTAATCAACAACCGAGCACACCATTCAATGGTGGTGCCTACCAGGGTGCTCGGCCGCTAGCTTCCGAAAGCAATGCTGCGCACGGTCAAACTTACTATGGAGCTAGCGCGGATACGGGTCACCCAGTGTTGGGTAAAGTTGCCAGCACCGTTTTGCCTGTGGCAGGAACGGTCGTCGCTGTGGGACTGGTCAGCAAAATGATGACGGGTTCAATCAATCCGTTGCGTTCGATGGGCTATGGTTATGGCATGCGTA
>CAJCHQ010000363.1 GCA_903970295.1 Bryobacterales bacterium | reverse complement strand
AGTCATTGCATAAAATTCGATTTGATCTTTGTATCGTTGCCGAATCGAACCGAACAAATCGACGTAGTAGTCGATTTTGAGCTCGGGGTTGAAACCGCCATTAAAAGCAAACAAATCGCCACCCATTTCCATCAATTCATCGATGCGCTCGAATATCCACTCTTTTGAACGCACGTAGGTGTCTGGAGCTTTAGGCAAACGATAAAAAGAACAGTAGTCGCATTTGGCGACACAGACATTGGTGTAGTTGACAATCCGCATTAGCAGATACGTAGCTTGACCCGGCTCATGAAAGCGAGCACGAACCTGATTAGCCAGTGCCTGCAACTGTTCGTCGGAAGCATTGAGCCAAAGCCATTGGGCATCATCTCTGCTGATCCGGGATTGACTCTGTATGCAGTGCTCTATCTTTTCGAAACTGTTGGTGTTGCTCATGCCAGTGACTCTGATGCGGCTGGGGTCCAGGCAATTATGACCTTCTTCAGGGACGATTTACACTGAAAGGGACAAATTGCAGCAAATGTTCAAATTATGCCAGCCTTCCACAATCGCGCTCGATTTGACAAAGCCGCAGCGCGCTAGTGTTTCAGGCTTTCTTTGGCAGTCTTCAAATTGGCTTTGGCTAGTTTATAGTCAGGATCAAGGCTCAGCGCGGAAGAAAAATCAGCGATGGCTTTTTCGGGCTGTTTGCTCTCCAAGTACGCGTATCCTCGATTATTGAAATATTCGGGGTGTGAGGGATTGAGTTGGATCGCTTTCGAATAGTCAGTTATGGCAGAGGCATTATCTTTATCTTGATGGTAGACATTGCCTCGGTTGAAATAAGCTTTAGCCGATTTAGGGTCAACTTGAATCGACAATGAGAATGTGGCAATCGCTCTTTTCAGGCTGCCCTGACGGCAAAAGACGGCGGCTAATTCGTCGTATGCATCGCTATAATTTGCTTTCAATTCAATTGCTCGATCTAAATCTTTGACCGCGTGAGTGAAGTCGCTTTGCTTGGACTCGCAGAGACCGCGATTGAAGTAAGCAAAAGCATTTTTCGGATCGATAGCGATAATTGCGTCATAATCTTGTCGAGCTTTTGTATAATCACCGAGGTAGAACAGCGCCGCGCCGCGATCCAGCCTGGCCGCTGTGGAGCGAGGTTCTAAGCTGAGCGCGCTGCTAAAATCATCCACCGCTTGCCGATAAAGACGCATGCCGAAGTAGGATTTCCCCCTGCCCTGAAGACCCTCGACCGATTGCGGTTCTTTCTCCAAAACACTGGTAAAGCCTTTGATGGCACTGGCATATTGATTCTCAGAAAGCAGCGCATTGGCGGCTCGCATGTCGCCGCTCTCTAAATGAAAAGGATTCGGCAAACGCCAGCTCGAGCTCTCATTGGGCAAAGGCAAGCAGCCCAAATGCACGCAGAGCATTAATCCTGCCACCACCGACAGTGCAAAGATGCCACCGATTAAGTTTCTTCGCGGTACAGACGCAATCGCACTTTTTACAGATTCGAAGAACCCTTTTTTTGTGGAAGATTCGCGGTCTCGCTCACTTTCCAAATGCGCAGCCGTCTCGCTAGAAACGAACTCGGTAGCTTGGGAGTCCGGGTCAAGTAAATTTGTTCGAGTCGTCGATAGGGTCCGATCCAAAGTTGGATAACCGTCCGACGAGATCGGACCGATGGGTGCGACATTGACAGCCGCCGTATTTTCAGACTGATTGTGCGCATCTGAGCCCGGTTCTAAGCCCGGCGCCCATGACTGTATCGGTTGTTGAAAATTGACCGCGGGAGATGTCGGCGGCGCTGACGGCGGTTTGAGTGGCAGTGGCTTTGCTGCTGTCTGCAAACTAGACAGCCAGTTAGGCGGATGAGCACCTGACCATAGATTCGAGTCGGGCGGAGTCAATGCCGGCCAAATCGGAGGTAAAGGTTCGTCAGTCTGAGCCTCGGCGTCGTGCGGTGCAAGCGGCACATAAGTAGTTTTTGGCGTCTGTGAGGGTAGACCGCCACCGCTTGTGACAGGCAATATGTTCTGGGACGTCAACGGGCCGGATGAATTATCGAGTTGCACCCCCAGACTGATTTCAAATTGCTCGAAAGTGGTCGCAGCCTCGCCGTCCGGAAGGTCGTTCTGTTGGAGTCGATTTGCATCGACCATTTCTTCATTGTCACCAGGCGAGGTGTTTTTATCGTTGTGGTTCTGCCCCATGGGCATACCTCTGCCGTTTTTCTATTGAAGAGGTGACCAAGGCCCGTTATACCAGCCCGACGGTCGGGAGGCAATCCAGAACTCGCAAAACGATGTAACGCGGATTGCGATTCGTTCTGGTTGAAAAGTGATGGCGCGGGTGGTGTGCTCTGGCAGCTGCGCTAGAGGCCAAACTTGAGACAAAGCGCCGCTTGACAGGGTCTTTCGCGAACCATCTTAATTGCAAACTTAGGCACTAGTGGCACGACCTGTTTTCCACTTGCGCTTGACAAAATCGCTCAGAATGCGGTTTTGCGGACACCTGCCAAGTTGTATGCGGTTGCAACAAAGTCTTCTTATTTCATAACGTAAAGACGCTTCCAACTATTAACGACTCCACAGATCCCCAGCAAAACCTAGATCTCTTCTTGTCTCAATAAACACACGTTACCGCCTCGTGGGGGTTGGTTTGGTATTGGTATCGAATGTGGTGAGTGAACGAAACGAAGCACGCCCGACTTTTCAACCCGCAAATATGACGGAGTCGAATCGAAACGCTTACTGCGTGTCGGTTCACTGCCGCCCGGAGAACTGCCATGAAAGTAAAGAGCTTGAGACCTGACCAAACAACGCGCAGTCGAACGATGCGCGAAATCTTCAAAACATGGGCTAGAACGTTCATCGGTTACGCCATTATGGTGACGCTGACGTCCATACCGTTCGTCGTTTTCCATGCTCCAGTAAAAGTGCTACTGGGCTGGAATATTCTCTGGTATGTGCTGCCTGTCGTTTCCTGGTGGTTCAGTGCTGAAATCTCACTGAAGCTGCAGAAATGTGTACCGGCAGACCCCAGCAATCCTGTGCATAAACAGCTAATCGATATCATCGACGAGCTGTTTCCGCTGACCGGATTGAAGTACAAACCGCCTGTCTACATTGCCGCGACCAAGTCGCCGAACGCCTTTGCCACCGGTCCGATTCATCGCAAAGCAGTTGTGGCGGCAACGGAAGGACTGTTCTTGATTCCCAATTTCACGCGGGACAACATCAAGGGCGTCTTTGCCCACGAGATGAGCCACGTATTCAACTACGACGTGGCAATCAACTCGATGATCGCGGTGATGTCGCAGATCTTCTTTGTTGCCTCTAACTCGATCCTTAATGGTTGGGTGAAGAGCATCAAGATCTTCAGACGCGCGGTAGGTCTCAAGCAGGAACAGGGCTTCGGGGTGGAGACAATCGCCTCGTCTGCCATCTTCTACGCGGTGTTCTGGGTTACCGGACAGATGACGAGAATCATTCAGATGTTCGTTGTCCGCTCGCGCGAATCTGGCGCCGATGCTCGTGGTGCTTTGATGACTGGGCGTCCTTGCGATCTGGCCACTGGGCTGGAGAAGCTCGCTGCCTACGTCGAGACTCACCGCCCGGAAGGGGTCGAGAAGGAGATGTTCCGTTCGATGCGGACGATGTACACGATCGACCCGCTTTTCGACAGCACCAAGCCTGACGTCAAGCCACACACATGGTTCGAACACATCAAAGCCTGGTGGAAAAACTTGCAACTCACTCATCCTCCCATTCCGGAGCGAGTTGCTGTTCTGGAAGGTATGAACGGAGGCGTGTGCCCCCGTTAAACATGAGGCGAGACCGGCGCATGGAGACTGCTCCATGCGCTGTTCTTCAAGAAACCACAAGCAGCGTTGGGTGCGAGTTCAACTCGTGCCTCCGACAGAAGGATAACAAAAATGACCGCCAAGAGAGTACCAACTCGCTCAGAAGTACCCGCCGAGTTAACGTGGGACCTCACATCAATCTACGCAACCGAAGCCGACTTCGAAGCCGACTTCACTCGCGCCGCTCAGTTTGTCGATCAAATTGCGGCATACAAAGGGCGCACCAAAAGGTCGGGTCGCTTGCTGCTCGAGACGCTCAAGCTGTATGAAGCCAGCCAGAAAGTGCTCGGCAAACTCTACCACTATGCCGCGTTGCATTCCGACCTCGACAACACCGACAGTCACTACAAAGGACTGAAGGATCGCACGCTCAGCCTGAACAGCAAAATTTCTCAGGCGTCGTCATTCATCATTCCCGAGATTCTATCAATCAAGCCAGCGCGTCTCACGAAATTCATTACTGGCACACCAGGATTGGCTATTTACCGCCAGATGCTAACGGAATTGAGTCGCCGCCGGGAGCATACTCGCTCACACGAGATCGAAGCATTGCTTTCGTCGATGTCCGAAATCACAGGCGACGCCGGTACCATCTTCACTCAGCTCGAAAGCGCAGACATGAAGATGCCTCTGGTCAAAGACGAAAACGGCGAAGAGGTGGAACTCAGTCAAGCCACCTACAGCCGGCATCTGGAGAGCAAGAATCGCCAAATCCGCAAACAGGCAATGCTTGTTATGATGGGCAAATTCAACGATTTGCGCAACACTTTTTCGGCCACTTATGCCGCAAAAGTGAAGATGAACATCTTCCTGGCTCGGGCACAAAAATACAACAGCGTGCTGGAAATGAGCCTGGATCGCATCAACCTGCCTATCAGTGTCTACGACACTTTGATTGAAACTGTGCACGCTAACTTCCCACTGTTGCAGAACTATCTCGCTTTGCGCAAGCGCATACTGCAACTCGAAGAACTGCAGTGGCACGACCTCTACGTGCCGATCGTCGACGGTGTCAGCGGTGACATCTCCTGGGCTGACGCAAAAGAGACGGTGCTCGCCGCTCTGGCACCACTGGGCGACGACTATGTCTCCGCTTTGCGCAAGGGTTTCGAGTCGCGCTGGGTGGATGTGCTGGAAACCAAAAACAAACACACCGGTGCATACAGCTCGGGCACCTATGGAGTCGATCCGTTCATTCTCCTCAACTGGAGCGGCAATATCGAAAGCATGTTTACGCTGGCTCACGAAGCTGGTCATTCCATCCATTCTTTCTACTCCAGAAAGATTCAACCGATCACCTACGCGGACTACACTTTATTCGTAGCCGAAGTGGCTTCGACCACAAATGAAGCCCTGCTCGCTCAGTACTTGCTCAAGACGACAACGGATCCGAGAATGCGCTTGTACATCCTGAACAGGCAGCTGGAAGGGATTCGCAGGACGCTTTTCCGGCAAACGATGTTCGCCGAATTCGAACGAGAAGTTTATGCTCGTGCCGAAGCTGGCGAACCGCTGACCCCGGATTTACTCTGCTCCATTCACAAACAGTTGAACGACGAGTATTACGGACCGGTCTGCGTGATTCCACCCGAAATCGAAATCGAGTGGGCTCGTATCCCGCACTTCTACTCGACCTTCTACGTCTATCAATATGCCACCGGCGTCTCCGCGGCGACGGCACTGGCACGGCAAATCCTTACAGAAGGTGAGCCGGCTGTCGCGCGTTACCGTGAATTCCTCCGCAGTGGCTCGTCCGACTACAGCCTCAATTTGTTGAAGAAGGCAGGCGTCGATTTATCAACACCTGCACCAATTCAGCTGGCCTTCGACGACTTCGCAGAAAATCTGCGCTTGTTCGAAGAAGAATTGGCAAAGCTGTCGTAACCCGTTAAATTCGGGAGTGGCCTCAGCTTTAGCTGGGGTCACTCTTTTTTTGAATAATCTTCGCTGGTTATGTTTATTTTTCGCAATATACGCGCAAACGGAGACGAAAAAGTCAGCTAGAGTTCGTCAGTTTTAGCAGTCTGACAAAAACACAATTTTGCCAGGAAAGAACATTGCGGACAAAGGCTGGCCTGCAGTTGAACTGCAGGCCGCCCTGAGTCTAGCGAGTGACTTACATGTAGTTGATGCTCCAGATCTCGACATCGAGCGTCACCGCTCCCTGCGAGATCAGATATTCCGCAAAGGACTTGCCGCTCGAATCGCCGCCGCCAGCGAACCAGGCTTTTTCTTCTTTCGCCACATCCATGTCGGCTGGGATTTGCAGATAATCTTGTTTCTCGATCGGACCAAACATATGCGGCGGCACCTGCACGACGAGAATCCGGCTTGCGACTTTGCCAGACGCTCCGTGGGGCACGGTCGATGACAGTTTGCTGATAGCACTGCCCGGAGCTCCTTTTGACCCGGCTCCGCGATTTGTCTTTTGACTCGCGAGTCGAGCTTGTTCTGCCTGTCGCAATTCATACATTCTGTCAGTCAGTGTGGCGTCGAGCCCGCGCAGGAAATCACGCCCGTAGGGTCCGTTCTCCAGTCCTTCCGTGACGGCCGCTGGCAGATCGCGAAGAACCTCGTCCGAACACGCCGCCGCTCCAAGTGCAATCGTCGCCACCGTGTCGGTGTCGCCGCCGAACTTGATGCACTTGGTGAGCAGTTCAGACATGGTGTCACAAGAGATGACCGCCGTCACGGCCGCTTGCACACTCATCCAGCCCTGCTGCCCGACATATTCGGCGCTCCAAGGCTGCGCCCATGGACCGGGAATTTTGGAGGCAAGATAGCTTCCCAGACCAGCCTTCGGACCGAGATCGTAGAGAAAGTAGTGAGACATCAAGGCGGCGGCGATGGCAGCATTGATACCGTCCGGCTGACTGTGCGTGAGGCAGGCTTGCAGTGTGGCAAAGTGAATCACTTGCCTTTCGGTTGGAAAGATACCGGCAGGCAAAATACGCATGGCCGCACCGCTCTTGTCGCTGTCTGGACGTATAGTCTTGAGGAAATCGGTGCCGTCGTTGACGCTGTTGAGCAACGCCTGATATCCACTGGCATACCCAGGACGTCGATCTCGCTTGTAAACGTTCACGAAGGCATCAGCCAGGAGCATCGGGGTAAGCGGTCGACCGGAGACAATTACCTCGGCTATGGCAATCTCCGCTTGCACATCGTCCGAATAGCGCCCATTCCCAGTCTCATACTTGTGATGTCTGACATAACCGCCGAGCGGGTCGTACTGCGCGAGAATCTCAGGCGGTGCATACTCGACGCAAACTCCTTTGGCATCACCATAGGCGGAGTATTCCATGATACGGATATGCTTGGGTCCAGTCATTTTCGTTCGTCCTTTTGCAGTTGAAGTGAGAAGTCGAATCGCTGCCCATCAAAGATGCTCGCACAAAGACAGAGGACACTCCTCGGGGATTGGCATCGATTGGGAAGTTTCAGCTGAGTTTTGGAATCTTCTTGGGGAGAGAAATGTGCGAGTATTTGCTTTTAGCAAGACCGCAGTTTTCCTGTCAGCAAACTTTTGTAGCGAACTCACCAAATATTCTGCCGCGAGCTCGCGCGACCGCTAAAGACATCGGCACAGTGGACCGCTTGACAGCATCGCCAACATCGTTCAGCAGACGCCACCACATCCAGTGCATATACGATGACACCGATAATCTGGCCAAATTGCGCTATCCGCGCTACCCGCCTTGGAAGAGATTAATTGACGTTGACAAACTTCTTCGATATCTCGCGCTCGCATTTAATCATGCGGCTGGACAAAAAAAGAAAAGCAGAACTCGCGATGCGGACTGATTCGCCCGACAAGGGTCACCCAAAATTACGAACGGCAACAATGCTCGTAATCCTTCTTTAATGAAGATTTGAGGTCATTACATTTGTCCCAAAACTGACAACCTGGTACGACAACTTCATCTACCTCTCCTCCACCAACGTCATTAACACTCCGCTCCAACACCTCTTCCACAATTGATCTCTACAATCGCGCGCGTCACTTAACGCCCGATATTTTTCCGTGCTTCAGCGAAGTAGGAGAATCGACGTGTATACACCTACAAAAAAAACTCACCGCAACCCCCAATCACCACAAGCGAGTCACGGTGTGATTGGCATGTCTCTGGTAGCTCTGGGTGTCGTCTACGGCGACATCGGCACCTCGCCTCTGTACGCCTTCCAAGTAGCCCTGGCGGCGACCAATCACACAGCTCCGACAGCGCTGGAAGCGATAGGTATCGCCAGCTTGATCATCTGGGCTCTTTTCATCACCGTCACTCTCAAGTACATCGGTGTCGTTCTTCGTGCCGACAATGAAGGAGAAGGTGGCATTCTCGCTCTGCTAAGTCTGGTTAAGAACAACACGAAAGTGTCGGCCAAGCATATAGGCTGCCTCGTTTTGCTTGGTGTCCTCGGCGCCGCATTTCTCTACGGCGACGGCATGATTACCCCAGCCATATCGGTCCTTTCAGCGATGGAAGGTATAAAAGTTGCAGCACCACCCTTCGCTTTCTTCGTGATTCCGGTGACGGTCGTCGTCTTGATTGTTCTTTTCTTCATTCAGAAGAAGGGCACGGGTGCCATCGGAAAGTTATTCGGACCAATCATGGTAGTTTGGTTTGCGGCAATCGGCGCCATCGGTTTCGCCCACATTTGCTTGCATCCAGCCGTGCTTGCTGCTCTCAATCCTGTCTATGCCGTGCGTGTGCTTGTTGAAAATCCGGCGGTCTCTTTCGCTATCTTCGGTGCGGTCTTTCTCGCTCTTACAGGCGGTGAAGCGCTTTATGCGGATATGGGACACGTTGGTGCGCGCGCGATTCGAGTGGCCTTTGGCTTCGTCG
>CAJCHQ010000362.1 GCA_903970295.1 Bryobacterales bacterium | reverse complement strand
AAGCCATTGTTTGCTTGGATTTGCAGTCCGAAACAGTCGGTAAGTAGACACCTGGTCCTTGTCGCCGGCAGGCGAGGAAAATTTTGCAGGACCATATCATAGCCAATCGGAAAAGAGTTTGTAACTGCCGACGGCTCTCTTGTATGGAAGCTTATTGCTGCGAAATTTTGGCTCTAACTACTGATTTTGGATATCGGCAGTCTCTAAACGCTGAGGTTGAGTCTGAGATTGGTGCCGGGAATGACCGTTCCACACTTGATCGATTTCTGTAACGCCTGTATTTGGAATCCGCTCCAGACCGGACGGAACCGCGGTTAAGCGGGATCGACTGTTGTTATCTCAAATGATCGCCAACCACCAATCGGAACATCATAATGAGGCCCATGGATTGCCACGAATTCTGGCTCAGGAATGTATCGAAATCCTCTAGTAATCTTGAGCAGTGCCCCCAATTCGAACAAGACACTTGCTCATGGGTTCGAGGAGTTCATTTTGCCAAAACTCTGAAACGATTATGTTTTTGATTCGTTAAATCACTCGTAGCTCTTTCCAGCGCATTGTTTTGAAGCCCCAGTCGAGCTGATACTCTGGCTAAAACTGAATGCAGTGAGAATCCCGGTTTCTGCTTTTTGATGGCGAAATTCATTTTGTCGAAGTCCAGACTCTCGACGTCCAATTGAGTGAAGTTCATCAGAGTGCTGAAGGTCATTGGCCTAGCGCTGCTTGCCGAATTATCGCTGTTGATCGTGGTGTTGCTGACTACCCCAGTATTAGTGTTCATGTCCGTATCAATATCCTTATCTTTCGCAATTTAGTTGTTTTATCTTTGTGAGACATTTGGCTTCCTGTATCAGATTACTGCCCTCTCAGGTTGATTGTCGTTTGCATCCAACACTACTGAAACTGCGTGGTGCGGACCACTGGGCTATTTGCAATCGGGCGCCACACAACCTCGGCTGGGGCGCGGTGAGAGAAGTAGATCAGGCGACGCGCTCAGTCGGACGCGTTTGGGGTTCAGCTTTATCTGCGAATTTGCTGTACGCATACGAGCAACCTAAACAGATGCCTCCAGCGGTGATGAAAGCAATTATTCGCTCTAGCGAATCGGCTTTGGCGAGATCGACTAGCAGCAATTTGACTGTGAGCAATCCCAGCAACACCAACCCCCAGCCGCGATAAACCTGCAGTCGACTTAAAAATCCGATGATTAGCATAGCCAGTCCGGCCATACCAAGACCCAGAGTGATGTATTCGCTGTGCAGACGGAACACGAGCAGGCATATCATCAAGTTGGCGATATGCGCTAGCATGCGATCTCCAATTATGAATCTTGCCTTCTTAGACAATCCTTGGTGAGCAAAAGTCCAATCGAGTCCGCAGAAAAGTCCTACCGACAGGCATACTAACGGCTTGATGTTACAGAGTGCGGAAAATCCTATTGCATCGGCGGCGAGAACAATCAAGGCATTGCTGCAAACTGAATAGACTGCCGAGCGCTGAGAGATTGTGATCAGCGATGCGATACCGGCTTGAATTGACCAATAGAGAGCAATTGTGTCTCCATTCACAAACGATAGTGCCAATCCGGCGACTGCAACTTGCGTGAGCACATAATAGAAGTTGCTGAGATTGCGTTTAGCGATCACTTCGATTTCTGATCCACATTGGTGTCGGAAGAGAATGTGCGTAGCTGCCAAAGTTGCGGCACCCACGAGAGTGGATAGAAATAGTGGAAGTGATTTTATACCGAAATAAGCACTGCCTGCGTCTGCCCAGAGCAGAGAAAAGAGTGTTTCTGTGAGCGCGATTACTCCCAGTGTGCCGGCGAAATTAGCATAAACCCATTTGTTTGTTTGCAAATAGATCGCGCTTAGGATTGGCACTTCCAAAAACAAGATGTTTTGTAAGTCGCATCCATGGAATTTCAAGCTGAATGCGAAATTCAAAAACAGCAGTCCGAAGAGGATGTGCAGTGTGCTCAGGAATGGCAATCCTCTCTTTTCAAGCATGTTTTCAGTGGTCATGTAGAGAATGGCTGCACCACCGAAAATCCAATAAAGCCAAGCGCATAGGCCGTATGACCCGATAGCGTAAGAGCCAATGGCAAAGCAACTAAAATTGATCCAGGTGAATGTGTTCATGTGATTGCGTCTGCCTTCATTGGCCTGAGCAAAGGTGAGCATAGCTGCGTTAAAGACCGACCAGTAGGAGGCGAGTGCGGCGATGCTCCACCAATTGTCGACGATGCTGTAAACGGCGTTCGGCTGAATCAACCGAGCGGCGGTGTAAAAATAGGCACAGTAGCAGGAGACTATCGTAGCGAACATCTGTTTTGTCCATCGCATGTTGATAGCCACGACTGATGCTAGAGAAGCGATGGCGAAGTAACCGGCGTAAGATAGAAGGGATGCTGGACCGAAGCTTACCGAAAGTGTTCCAAAAAGAGTGGCGAGCAAGGCGATGATTTGGGACTTGTTTTTCATGGCATGCCACATCGCACCACTAGCGACACCAAATAGTGGAACAAGTTCGACTGCAAACGAATCGATGATTTTCAAGTGGGGAATAAAATGCATGGCATATGCAGAAAAGTACATGAGCGCCCAGCCTCCTCCGCTCAGAGCATTGCCGTACCATTCTTCGCCCTTTCGCTTGGAGATGCTGTCGCCGCCCACAACAAGCAACGCGGATACGAGAAAACCGATCAGCAGTTTGCCGATTACTCCAAGGCTTTGATAAGAATACAGAATTAAAAAGACGACGCCTAGCACCAGGCTGCCGATGCCCACTTTGTTTAGCCAGTATTTGCCAATGTGCATTTCGACACTGCCTGAGGTGCGTCCTTCTGCAGCAGCTGAGCCCTGTTCCGACAAAGGTTGCTCAGTCGGGATAGTCGGGAAGTTCTGGGCCAGATCAACCTCTTTCTGTGCCAGCTTTATCGGTTCAATGTACATTTCTCTGAAATCGATTTGATTGAAATCATTTTCGTTTAGGTAGTTCATGAGATTTCTGCTTAATTTCATCTGCCGTGGCGAAGTTGCTTACTTACGCCTGGCCTTGGGATTACAACTACCAAAGTAGTTGTTCTGCCGAGCGGAACGCGCCTCGACCAACAGTTGAACAACTGTGGCTGCGAAAGAAGTCTTAGCGCACTTTTTCTTTGTGCAGGCGCTGGCGATAAGCGAAGGAGTTAGCGACAAAAACCATGCAGAAGCCTATCGCCAGCAAGACGGCAACAATGCCGTAACCGGTGTAAATGTTGGTGCGATCAGCGACCATACCAAGGACTAGCGGTACAGAAAGGATTGCGCTTCCGGTCGCCAGTGACATGCGCGACGTAGCAGTTGCTGCCTGTTCGGCAGCCGTGCCAATGCCGGCAG
>CAJCHQ010000361.1 GCA_903970295.1 Bryobacterales bacterium | reverse complement strand
CGTGCGTTTCCGAACCCGCGCCAATCGTGGTGGCGAGGATGGAGGTAACCAGTGTCAGACGTATAATGAGGGACATCATATTCCAAGGATGGCGGAGTACATTTTACCCGACCTCCGAAACTCGTAGTGGACCTGAGAGTTCTTTGTCCGGCAGCAATACAGTTATTACAACTAAATCAGCAATCAATTTCGAGTTGCAAGCAGTATGCCCGTGGTCCGGTGCGCGGGCAGGCTTGCTGTCCACGCCCCACGGCGTTGTCGAAACACCTGTATTCATGCCGGTGGGCACAAATGGTGCTTTGAAATCGATGACTTTCGATCAAGTCGGTGCCTGTGAGGCGCAGATCATCCTGGGTAATTCTTATCATCTATATCTGAGACCTGGTCATGAGCTGATCAAAAGAAGCGGCGGTTTGCATCGCTTCATCGGCTGGCAGAAGCCGATTCTCACTGATTCAGGCGGCTTCCAGGTATTCAGTCTGGATCAATTGCGGACGATTACAGACGCCGGGGTGTTCTTTAAAGACCACAAAGGCGGGCGCAAACATTTCATCGGTCCGGCTAAATCTATGGCAATTCAAAACGCCATAGGGGCAGATATCATCATGGCATTCGATGAGTGCGTCAAAAATCCGGCCACTTTTGCCGAAGCCGAGAAAGCGATGGAGCGCACCCACGCATGGTTGGCTATTTGCCAGGACAGCCATGCCCGGCAGCATGAGCAAGGACTATTCGGCATTGTGCAGGGCAGCATGTTCGAAGAATTGCGGGCACGCTCGGTCAGGGCCGTGACCGCTTTTGATTTGCCCGGTTACGCAATTGGCGGTGTAGCTGTCGGTGAAGATCGCAAGACGATCGAAGCGATTGTCGCTTATACCACGCCTTTGTTGCCTCAGGCGAAACCACGCTATCTCATGGGAGTGGGCACGCCCTGGGATATCGCATATGCCATCAAATGCGGTATCGATATGTTCGACTGCGTTTCACCCACGCGCCTGGCCAGGCACGGTTCGGCTTTTACCAGTGAGGGGCGGATCGCCTTGCGCAATGCCTGTTTCGTCGAGGATTTTTCACCGCTCGAGCCTGGCTGTCAATGCTTCACCTGTGTCAATCACAATCGAGCTTATCTCAATCATCTCTGCAAGCAGAAAGAAATGGCTGGAGCGATTTTGCTCTCCATTCACAACGTCCATTATTTGATCCAAGAAGCAAAGGAGTGTCGGCAAGCTATTTTAGAAGGCAGGTTCAAGACGCATTTTGAAAAGCGTTTGCTGCTTCTACAAAAAATCGATACCCAGCTCGATTTTCAATCCGATCTTCAGTCCGACCTTCAAGCCGATTCAACTAGTCTTTGACTTCTTTGGCTTCGGCTTCGACGGCATCGCCGTGCGTTTTGATTGATTCCATCTCGAGCATGACAGGCTCTTTTACCACGAGTTTTGCCGGCTCCCCGCCGGGCACGCCCATCGATTGTTTCAAGGCGAGCAACTCCATGTCGATGTCTGATTTGCCTTCGAAATTGCGGAATTGTTTATCCAGACTGTCGGTGCTCAATTCGTTGAGAGCAGCCGCTTTAGCTTCTCTTTCCTGGACTTTTGTCTCCATGCGTTCGATTACAGACATAGCACCAGATGCGGTTGTCTTGGAAAGAATTTCGTTGGCTTTGGAAGTGGCTTGGGCTGCTTTGTCGCGGGCGATCAGCACTTGCTTTTTCGTGTAGGCTTTTTGCACTTCCGATTCCAAATCGGTCAAACGCTGTCTGAGTGTAGCAGTCGAATCTTTCTGCTGTTTCAGCTGTGTTTCCAAATCTGTTGCTGCCTGGACATATTGTTGCCGGCGCTGCAGAGCTTGCTTGGCCAGGTCGTCGTTGCCCTGTTGCACAGCCATGGCGGCGCGATTCTGCCAGGTAGCGGCTTGATCTTTGTTTTTCTGCAACTGCTGTTCGAGCTGCTTTTCGGTGGCGATGGCCTGGGCGACTGCTTGTCGAACTTGAATCAGATTCGACTGCAAGTCCTGATAGGTCTGTTCCAGCATCATCGCTGGATCTTCCATTCGACCCATTAAGGCATTCACCATGGCCTTAAATAGATTTGCCAGTCGCTCAAACATTGACAACTCCTTCCCGGGGGCTTCTGCGATCTAGACCTGGTAATTGCTGCGGCACGGTTAGCATTAAATAATTAGTGTATCAAAGACTACCACCAGTTATGCCCAGCGATGTGCAGTTTGACGCTCTTGTGACAATCGGCTGAGGAGAGTTTCCACGGGCTGGCGGCGTCTGAGCAATAACGATCCTAGATGCGAATTGTACCGCCAAAAGTCCGCCGCCGCTTGGTCAGCAAAGGTAAGCCCCAGAGATAGCCGGAAGAAGCTAACATACCTTTATGAAGAAGGGCGATGACGACAGTCTTATAAGTTCTCTAGCCAGTGCCGGCGAGTCAGTTCTGGCTATCGGTGTGCTTTCCGGTCTTGGTGCCTGGGGCGGCTTCCAACTGGACCAGCGCTTTCATTGCCAGCCCTGGCTGGCGATCGGATTAGCGCTCCTGGGCATGGGTCTTGGCCTCACGCGCATGATCATGAAGGCTCTGGCGGCAGAAAAAAGCGAAGCCAGTTTGCCCTCCGAAAAGAAATGATTTGTTAGTCAGGATCAAGAGCCGACAAGCATCTGGTATCATCAAAACCTTGGCGCAGACGGGTCAGGCGTTGGCATAGCCTGCTGACAAGGTGCAAGGTCATTTATGTTAGGCAAAAATCTCCCACTCTCGACACTGGTTCCAGGCACTGAGACCACACCTTTTGGTTCGGTGCACGTCGATACGCTGATTTTGAGCGGCATCTGCATGTTAGGCATTCTCGGTTACACCGGTGCAGTCAGTAAAAACCTCGTCGTCGAAGGCCCGGGTGGCAAGAACCAGGCCTTGCTCGAAAGCGTATACAACTTTTTGGACGACCTTGCTAAGGGGCAAATCGGGCAGCAGCATTACAAGACCTTCTTTCCGCTGATTGCAGCAATCTTTATTTTTGTGTTAATTGCCAATTTCATCGGCGTTGGTCCTTGGAAGGTTTTCGAGCACATTCCCGGTTGGCCCAATATTGAAGGGGGCGAAGCCTTCGAGATTGCCTCTCCGACTACTGATTTCAACGTTACAGTGGCGCTGGCCTCAGTCGCTCTCATTACTTATGTCGGTTCCGGCTTTTGGAAGCACGGCGCCCATTACGCCAAGGTTTTGTTCTTCAGTCCGATGGCACCAATCGAATGGTTGGATTTGATCGTTAGACCGTCAACACTGGCTCTGCGTCTCATGGTTGTAATCACAGCCGATGAATTGATGCGGGGTTCGATCATTTTCATCTGCCCCTTCTTATTGCCTGCTGGCATCATGGGATTCGAGCTCTTCATAGGCGTTATCCAGGCTTTTGTCTTTGCACTTTTGACGGCGATTTATATTGGTCTCACAGTGCAAGAGCATCACTAAACAATCCGTGTTCTGCCGAATTCGACTTGTTATAATGCTGCCAGGCTTGACTGAGGCAAGGGGTTGTGCGAAGCAGCGCAAGCCACTTCGGTGCAGGAATGTGCGCCATTATTTCTTGGCAAGCAAATCTCGTTAGTAAAAAAAGAGGAGAACTTCAGTGGACCACCAACTTATCGCCCAAGCCGGAACCGCGGTCGCAGCAGTAGATTCGACTACGCTGATCAAAGCGGCCTCCCTGGTCGGTGCCGGCATTGCCGTTGTCGGTGTCTTCGGCCCAGGAATCGGCATCGGTGTTGCCGGATCACGTGCCCTTGAAGGCATGGCCAGACAACCAGAAATGGCCGGCAAATTGTTGGCTAACGCCATCATCATCGCCGCCCTGATGGAAGCGCTCGGACTTCTGGCATTCGTCATCGCCATCTTGCTTTACACCTACGGCACGAAGTAAGACTGGCAGCCAGCGGCGAGGGGCTAGAACTCCTCGTCGCTTCCAAGCGGATAAATCAATGTTTCAACTCGACCTCACCTATTTCATTTTTCTCGGCATGTTCTTGCTCTTTATCAGAGCGTTGAACGCTGTTTACCTGAAACCTGTCGGTCAGGTGATCGCCCAGCGCCAGGAAAAAATCAAAGCCGATATCGATGCCGGCGCTTCCTCCCGCGCTCTGGCAGAGGAAAAAATTTCTGCCTATGAGAAAGGGCTGCATGAGGTTCGTTTGCAAGCGCAAGCGATCGTCACCGAAGTCACCACTCAACAGAACCAGAGGCGCCAGCAGGAACTGAAAAGAGTGCTTGATGAAGGCGCAGGCAAATTGGCGGTTTACAAGAAACAACTGGAAACTGAGCGCACTGCTCTCATGGCTGGATTGGTCGAAGAAGAAAAGGGGATCGTGCAAGCAATTATTCAGAAATTGCTCGGCGAAGGCGCCCGGGTCAATCTCGACACGGCAGTGGTGGAGCGCGCCCTACAGGAGGCCCGCTAGAGATGGAAGCTTATGAATCAGCCAAGGCTATCTTCGAGAACAATTTGATCAACTGGGTGGTTCTCGTTTTCGCCATTGTCTATTTGTGGAGCAAGAATGTGCCCCAGATGTTCAAGTCTCGGGAAAACGCGATCGAAACTGCCTTGCACGACGCTGCTCAAGCCAAAAAACAAGGGGCTGAGCAATTAGCCGAACAAGAAAGGCGCATTGCCAACGCCGAACAAGAGAAACAAAACATTATCACTGAAGCCAAAAATTTGGCCGGCCAGTTGAAGTTGCAGATGGAAGCTCAGACAGCCAAAGACGTGGCTGATTTGAGAACGAAAATCGAGCAACAGATAGCGAACGAACGCCAATTGGCTGTGACTCAATTGAAAGAAGTGGCGGCTCGGGCCTCTATCAGTTTGACCGAAAAGGCACTGCCGTCACTGCTCAACGAAGAGGCCAAGGCCCGTCTTTTGACGCAATTCATGGAGCAGCTGGATAAAGAAGCCGGGTCGGGCACGACTCTGCGCACCGGCAGCCTCGAGTCGAGCAACCGCTAGAGCGAGAAAAGGGTAATTCGGAAAGACAACTATGAAAGCAGAAGCTAATTCAGTCGCCGCCCAGTACGCAGAAGCAATTCTCGATATTGTGATCAAAACGAGCACTGCTGCCGCTGATCTTGTTCTCAACGATCTGAGAACAATTAACAATACTTTGAGCGTCAATCCTGACCTGGGACTGGTG
>CAJCHQ010000360.1 GCA_903970295.1 Bryobacterales bacterium | reverse complement strand
GAATCTCGTCGGCGAGCGCCTCACGTGCAGGTAATTGCATGTCACCGCATACGGTATCAAGTCTCGATCAGCCGACAGCTTGCTCAGGACACCGCAAAATCTAGGACCGCGATCCGGGGCAGTCAAGTATGCCGCAAGGGTGAGTGACGAGACCGATTAAAAACTTGTCAGTTCACCGAAAATGCCTCTAGAATGGAATAGTCCGGGTTTAATGTCTTAACTTGACCAGCTTTGGCTTGTGCGCGGGCCGGATTTTCCGCTCGTGCGGTTCAGGCAGTAACGGAATCTATGCCTTTTACTTACCCCACGGATTCAGACAGAATATGCTCGACCATGAAAACACCGACTCTGGTAACACATCATCCCCGGTAGATGATTCGACAGAGGAAGCCAGTGAGCTAAAGCGCACAGCTTTATACAACCAGCTAAGAAAGAGAACAAACTTTGACCTGCTAATTGCTCCCACGCTTGCCGATTTGAAAAATACTTTTGCAATTGCGCAAATGATGGTGCAGCTACCGATAACGGTGTCCTGGCCAGTCGGCAAGGATCGACGGACTCTCTTGATCATTTGTGGTTTGGAATCAACCGCTGCCGATGCGGCACAATGGGTGTTGCGAGATAATGAGAAGGCAGATGCACCAGTTCTATGGAAGCAGCGGACGAACGACTGTCGCGTCATTCACAAGCTCATCTTAGGCGAAAAGCGTGTTAGGGAGAGATCGCGCAGGCTCGGTCCGATGTCGGCTGGCAGGGAGGATTCTTCTCTGATTGCCACGGGTGACCTACCCGCATACGAGGACGATCCCTTGAATGATCCCCTTGTCGCGACAGGGGAAGTGCCAGTCTTCGACCCTGGTGTCTATCCACCGGAATCTCTGGCTATTGAAGCGAGCTTAGAACCAGCCAGTCACGAAAGCACTGATTCTGATGTCGAATTATCCGCTAGTGACGATCCGAAAGAGCCAGAAATTGAGTCCCTGAAGCGTCAGGCTGCTTTGTGCCACCAGCTAAAAAAGAGAACAAACTTTGACCTACCCATTGCTCCTACGTTTGCTGATTTGCAGACTGCTTTTGCAATTGCGCTAAAAATGTTGCAGGTGCCAATAAAGGTGTCCTGGCCGGTCGGCAAGCATCGACGGACTCTGTTGATCATTTGCGGTTTGGAATCAACCGCTCCCGATGCGGCTCTATGGGTGTTGCGAGAGCATGAGAAAGCGGATAATTCACCAATTCTTTGGAAGCAGCGAACCAACGACTGTCACCGTATTCATAAGCTTATCTCAGGCGAAAAGGGAGTTAGAGAAAAATCGGACGCGCTCGATCCGGTGTCGCCCTCTGGATCAGAGTCCGCCCTGACTTACACGGGTGAAATACCCGTGTACGAGGCCGATCAACATCCCTTCAATGATCCGCTAGTCGCCACAGGGGAAGTGCCGATCGTTGACCCTGGTGAATATCCACGTGAATCTCTCGCTATCGAAGCGAGCTTAGAGCTAGCGAATCACGAAAGCACTGATTCTGATACCGAATTAGCCGCTGGAGCGGATTCGAAAGAGCCCGCCAGTGAATCCCTGCAGGGTCAGGCTGCTACAAGTAAGCCGCAAACTGAGGAAGAGCTTGCCAAATTGCTCGTTCTGTCCCAAATAATTAGCCAGGAGGATTTCGACGAGGCCAGGCGAAATGCCGGCGATGCTCTGACTCGCCTTGTCGAGCAGCACAAAGTCTCTCGCGAATTATATGATGTGGCAAGAGAATGCCAGTCGATGATCGCGAAAGAAAGCATCACCCAAGCGCGGGCAGTGATCCTGTTGAACTACTGTCAAAGAACCAGGGCCAAATTCTACGACGCCATCCGTGATTTGAATTGGGATGTGGACTAAATCGGGACGAAACCGAGCTGGCTCGCGCAATGCGCACCAGTGTTCGGTCGAATACTATGACCGCATTGCCGGTGATCGGTACCGCCGCCATCGGCCTTGCTTGCGGGCGAATATGCGCGCATCGCATATGCAATGGCTGATCTTGTAAAATGAATCGCTTGTTGCGAAGATCAGCGTCCATTACATCGTAAATTCCTCTCGCATTCTTGGGTGAGACGGTTAGGATCCTTTTGGAGTGCGTACATGCGAACTAAGCTGAAACAACTATTCTTCGAGGCTGAAGATTGCCTGGAACAAGGCAACATATCGCTTGGGATTAAAAAGTATATCGCCGCCCTAAATGAAGCACAGAAAAATAGTTGCGAGGAATATTTAGCTCTTACTTATCTTGGCATGGTGCATGGTGAAGCGGGCGATTACACGCGCGCCATTGAATGCATGAAGCGATCTCAGGAAGTTGCTCTAGCCCTTTATGATGCAGACAGTGTGCCTTATGCGGTAGCAGTCAGCAATGAGGGCATGATTCACAATCACCGTGGCAGGCTGAAGGACGCCGAGCGCTTTCTCGATCAAGCCGTGGCGATACTGCGAACAGCAAAGAGGCCGATGCCTCCCGAACTGCGTGAAACAATGCGCGCCCAGACAGCAATCGTTTATTCCAATGGGGCAGATTGCAAAGCCAAGTTGGGTAAAGCATCCGAAGCGCTTGCTTTGATGCGGAGCGCATACAATTCGGCGAAGCTTACTTTGCCGCCCGGCGATTCTTTGCGCGTTCAATTGGGTCTTGAATTGGGAGTCTTGCTTAATGCGTTGGGGCACACACGAGAAGCGCACGCCCTTGAAGAAGAGAGCTTGCTCAGTTTGGCTGAATCGGGCTTGAATCCAATGCAAATGCTTGCCCCTTTTACGGAAGCTATCGCCAATAGCAGCGCTATGTTGGAAGGTCTCGAACCGTTTGTGCAACCGCCGCCAAAGAACAAGTCGCGGAGTAAGAAATCGAAAACATCGAATGTGGTGTCATTATTTCCGGCGCAGTCCGAAAGTAATCTAAAGAAGGCACCGCAGTGCAAAGGCTATCAATTGAAGATTACGCTAAAGCGAGTGAAGCCGGCGATCTGGCGGCGTATAACAGCGCCTGCGCAGTGTTCTCTGGCTGAACTGCACTGCGTCATCCAGGAGGCGATGGGGTGGCATGATGAGCATCTTCACGAGTTCTTGATTGACAAACGTCGCTTCGCTGATTGCCAGCAAGATCCATTCACGAGCGATGTTCATGATTTTGAACTTGGCTCTTTCAATTTTCAAGTCGGTTCGAAATTTGTTTACGTTTATGACTTCGGCGATGGTTGGGAACACTCGATCGAAGTTGAGAAGCTTCTGGATGCGGATGCGCTCGAAGCGAGCGATTTATTCATCAATGGCAAAGGCGGCTGCCCGCCGGAAGATTGCGGCGGACCGTATGGATTTATGCAATTGCTGGAGACTTTGAAAACGGACGGACCGGAGAAAAAAGAATTGGTCGAGTGGCTTGGAGATGATTACGATCCACAGCAGCTGCCCGATTGGTTTTCTGGTAAAAAAGTACGCTCCAAGAAAACTGTGGCGAAGAAGGCTGCTCACGATTCCCGTCTGAATTCGTGTGCTGCTCGGTCACAGCACGACTCCGGTTAGTCCTGCAGGGGACGCCATTTCGCTTGTGAAACTCACTTAAAGTGCAGGCATGTTGCAGCGAGGTGCTCTAAAGTTCAGGAAGTGGTTACCCACTTTTTGAAAAGCAGCGGGACGACCCTATATCCATCACATTCCCAATGCATAGCCCTATGCTCAAACCCGCATCACAAGGTATTATTAGCCGTGCGCCCATGAGAGCGTTCTTGAAATGAGCCTCGACTACTCGACTCTCGAATTGCTGCGCCAGAACCACCCGGCCTGGCGATTGTTGCGTGCCGAGCATGCGGCTCTAGTTGCCTCATTTTTGCACCGAGTCTTCATTGTGCCAAATGTTCGTGTTATGGCCCAATCCGATCTCGCCGAAGCATTAGAGGACGAGCTGTTCAATCTTCGCGAACGATCAGGCGGCAATGCATTTCCAAAATCCGCTATCGATTATCTCAACGACTGGGCAGCGAATGAAAAAGGCTGGTTGCGCAAGTTTTATCGGCACGGCTCCGACGAGCCACATTTCGATTTGACGCCCCCGACCGAAAAAGCGATTTCCTGGTTGTCTGGGCTGACTGCGCGCGCTTTCGTCGGCACCGAGTCGCGATTGTTGACACTGTTCGAGCTGCTCAAACAAATGGCTGAGGGCACCGAGACCGACCCGGACGTGCGCATCGCCGAACTGAATAAGCGGCGGCAAGAAATCGATAGCGAGATCGAGCGGCTCACTGCTGGTGACTTGCCGATGCTCGACGACACAGCGCTCAAAGATCGCTTCCAGCAATTTGCCGCCATCGCTCGCGAGCTGCTCGCCGACTTCCGCGAAGTCGAGCATAACTTTCGCGGGCTCGACAGGCGAGTGCGTGAACGCATTGCCTCGCGTGACGGCAGCAAAGGCACGCTGCTTGCAGAAATCATGGGCGAGCGCGACGAGATTTCCGATTCAGATCAAGGGAAAAGCTTCCGCGCATTTTGGGATTTCCTCATGTCCAGCCGCCGCCAGGAAGAACTGACGCAGCTGCTCGAACGCGTTCTGGCACTTCCGCCCGTGGCCGAATTGCAACCCGATCCGCGCCTGCGCAGAGTCCATTACGACTGGCTCGAGGCAGGCGAACACACGCAGCGCACAGTCGCTCTTCTTTCCCAACAGTTGCGCCGCTTTCTCGATGACGCCGCCTGGCTCGAAAACAGGCGCATCATGGATATATTGCGCGGCATCGAGTCGAAAGCCTTTTCCCTGCGCAACGCTTATCCCGAGGGTGAATTCATGTCCATAGCGACTGCCGCCGCCGAAATCGATTTGCCGATGGAGCGGCCGCTTTACACACCGTCGATCAAACCGCGCCTGGCTAATGTCGCGCTCGCAGCCGGCGAAGCAGACTTCGATGCGGCGGCTTTGTTCTCGCGAGTCTTCGTCGACATGGCCGCTCTGGCTAAGTACATT
>CAJCHQ010000359.1 GCA_903970295.1 Bryobacterales bacterium | reverse complement strand
AAGCAGGGATTGCAAGTTTTGCCCAATGATCCTGGTTTGCACTTAGCGATTGCCGATGCCGCTCTCAAAGCTGGTAAAACCAATCAAGCCATTCTCGACTACGAAGTCGTACTCAATGCTCAGCCCGGTAATGCCGATGCCGCCCTTGGTTTGCTCAGAGCATTTTATGTGCGTTCGCTCAAAGAATCGACAGGTGGATACGTCCGCTCTTCTGATTTCGATCGGGCTAAATCTTTGATCGCTCATGCCGCTCAGGGGGACGGAAATGATTTGGTGGTGCGTTATGTCTCGGCTGGAATGTCTGCTTTGACCGGGCAGACACCGAGTCTGGAACAGATGGGAGCGCCACAGACGGCAGCCGATCGGATCGGTTTGGCTGAAGCACTGCTGGCCGAGCGCAAGTTTAAAGATGCCGATGATGAGTTGCGCCGGGTGATCAATAATGCGGCTAATGCCAGAGAAGCTTTCAACCTTGCCGATTTGGCCATATCGGTTAGCGCTCTCGACGCTGCCGAATCGGCTTATCGCAAAGCCTTGACTTTCGTAAATGGAGATACGCGCGCCAGACTTGGCCTGGACGCCATCAGCAAAATTCGCCAACAAGCCCGTGATGATTATGCGCAGGGAGATGAGCTGCTCAAGCGCAAGGCCTTCATTCAGTCAGCTGAAAAATTCCGTAGTGCCGTATTTGGTGACCCACGCAATGCCGAAGCGCGCAGAGGTCTGGCCGAATCGCTGGAAAGACTGCAGTTCACAGAACCAGCCGACACGGCCAAAAATTATCGGGAAGCCATCCATCAATACAGAGTCTATCTTCAGCTGACACCTAGCATTCCGGTCAAGGTACAAGAGAAGTTCACGAGAAAGATAACTAAGCTGGATGAGCAAGCGAGGAAGCTCGAAGGACCAAAGCCTGCTGCCGATCGCGTTTCGACGTCTTTAAACCCGAAAGCCGATGCCAACCGCTCACAGGCACCGCGAGATTAGGGTCAATCAGGGACTCTGGATTTCCTCTTGCTAAAAGGGCATGCCATGATGTAGGAAGGTTTTAGGGCCTGGCTAGAGAGGGCTGGTCAGGGGTACAAGGAAACTAGGCGGATGCAGATTTAGTGAGCTATGGCAGGTGACGAGAACCAATTTTTCGCTAACGTTTCGGCCGAGTTGCGCACGCCTCTGACCTTGATGTTGGCTCCTTTGGAATCGCTTTTGATGGGAGAACACGGGCCCTTGAGCGACGAGCAGCGCGCGCTCCTGGGCACAGTGCACAGTAATTCGGTCAAGATTCTGCAAATGGTAACCGGGCTTGGTGATCTTTCCCGTTCGCAGACCGGTCAACTGAAAGTCAGCAGGCAATCGCTGGATGTTGCTGCTCTCACTGCTTCAGTTGTGCTGGACTTTCAACCTCTAGCGCAGCGCAAAGAAATCACTCTTGCTTTTAAAAATGAAGCCAGCAAGACAGTGGTGGTCCTCGATCGCTATCTCTATGAGCGCATCGTTTTTAATCTTCTCTCTAATGCCATAAAGTTCACGCCGCCTGGCGGCTCAGTGGAGGTTATGCTGAACGTCTCTGCCGGGCGCGTAAAACTGGCGGTTTCAGACACCGGCATTGGTATCGCCGATGTCGAGAGCAAGCGCCTCTTTCAAGATTTTCGCCAGTTCGAAGATGCCTCATCCAGGCGGATTGAGGGCATGGGATTGGGACTGGCTCTGGTCAAAGAATTTACCGCGCTACTCGACGGCGCTGTGACAATCCGCAGTGAACTGGAAAAAGGCAGTGTCTTCGTGGTCGACATCGCGGCTGAAGCAGCCGATGAACAGTCGATCAAGGCACTGCCTGCGACAAAATTGGAAGAGGTAAGCAAATTCGTCGCTAGCGAGTCGAAACTGGAGCTGAAGAAAGATCCACCACGCAAGCATCGTCTGCCCCGCGTTTTGGTGGCGGAGAACAATGCCGATCTGGCTGCCTACATCGTCCATCTACTAAGCGATCTTTGCCAGGTGAGAGTGGCTGCGACATCAGAAGAAGCGCTCGAATATCTTTATGATTGGCAGCCCGATCTGGTACTAGCTGCGGTGGCACCTGGAATTGATGGATTGTCGCTTTGCCGGGAAGTGAAATCCAAACCAGAAACAGCTGTTACGCCTGTGATCTTGTTGACCGCGCTGACGCAGCGCGAAGACATGCTGAAAGGATGGGAAGCCGGTGCCGATGAATATTTATTCAAACCATTCCATCCCACTGAAATCGTCACGCGCGTGCGTTCGCTTTTGCGCAGTGTTCAGCAACGCAAGCGCGCCCAGGAGCAAATCGAGCGCTTGAACGAAGCGCTGGAGAAAAGAGTGATTGAGCTCGCCGGAGCCAACCGCGAATTGAAGTCACTCGCCACTAAGCTGGAACAGGCTCGTGATCAAGCTCTCGAAGCCTCGCGTTTCAAATCAGAATTCCTGGCCAATATGAGCCACGAAATACGCACGCCTATAAACGGCGTCATCAGTATGAGTGACATGCTCATGCGCACGCCTCTGTCTAAAGATCAGGGGGATATCGCCGGAATCATTCGGGATTCGGCAGCGACTTTGCTCGATATCATCAACGATATTCTCGACTTCTCCAAAATCGAGGCAGGCAAGCTTGATCTGGAGATTCTCGATTTCGACTTATTACCGGTGATCGAAGGCACCGCCGAATTGGTTGCCGATCAGGCACGTGCAAAAAATCTCTCTCTTATGACTTTCGCAGCGCCCGAAATGCCGCGCTTGTTTAGAGGTGACCCGGGACGTTTGCGTCAGATCATTCTCAATCTGCTCAGCAATGCCATCAAATTCACTGATGGTGGCGAAGTGATTGTTCGTGCAACTGTCGAAAACACTGTCGGCAAAAAATCTGTTGTGAAAATTTCGGTGAGCGATACAGGCATCGGCATGGCTCATGAAACTGTGCATCGTCTCTTCCAGCCGTTCACTCAGGCTGACGGCTCGATCACCCGACGTTATGGTGGCACAGGTCTGGGCTTATCGATCGCCCGTCTG
>CAJCHQ010000358.1 GCA_903970295.1 Bryobacterales bacterium | reverse complement strand
CCACAATCGCTTCCACGACCGCGCGCTGCGATCTCACTTCGTTTTCCTGACGCACTTCTTCTTCAAGGCGCTCGGAAAGTGCATCTTTCAACTGGGTGACATTTTCTTGCCCGAGCGTTTTTGCCATCTCATCATCGATCTCAGGCAAAACACGCTGTCTGATTTCTTTGATTACGACTTTGAAAGTCGCATCTTTGTTGGCTAATTCCTTATTTCGATATTCTTCTGGGAATTTGACATTGATTTCAAATTCCGGTCCCGGTTCTTTACCAACCAATTGTTCGCAGAAGCCATCGATGAAGGTACCTTCTTTGACTTCCAAGACGAGACCTTCGGCCTTACCGCCTTCGATCGTTTTGCCGTCGACGAAGCATTCGAAATCGACGAGGACTGTGTCACCTTCGACTACAGGGCGGTCGGGAATGCCTTTGAGCGTCGCGCGCGACTCGGCGATGCTGTTCAGAGCTTTTTCCATGGCATCGGCAGGCAATTTAGCTTCTGGCACTTTGACCGAAACGCCCAGGTAATCTCCGAGGGCGACTTCCGGTCGCACTTCGAATTTAGCCGTGAATTTAAGGGGCGAACCTAATTCGAAAACACATGATTCGATTTGGGGCTCGGTAATGACATCGATACTCTGGTCGGAGATCGCGTCTGAAAGATATCTGGGCACGAGGTTCTCAAGCGCCACTGCCTTGATGTAGTCAACCCCGAAAGTTTTTTCGATGATCGCTCTTGGTGCCTTGCCACGACGAAAGCCGGGGATGTTTCGATTTTGGCTGATCAAGCGACAAGCCTTCTCGTATTCCCGAATTGCTTTTTCCGCTTCCACCTCTAAACCGAGGTGGACAACATTTTGACCTTCCCTGTCCAGGGTGACCTTCATTTGCCTTTTCCTATTTTAAACCGCTTAAGAAGGCGATTCTAACACGCGCAGCAGCCTGATTGGCGCGCCGCGCAGCCATTTTGTATCAATCCCTGCGCCGCGGGCAATTATCTAATGTCGCCCGGGGTTAGATTGGCAACCACCAGAGCAATGATCACGGCCAAATTAATCGTCGTAAAAACGCCGACAAAACCTGCACCCATCATCAACTGCCAGGTCAAGAGCGCCTGCCTGGGGGGCAATGTACTCAAGATGCCGAAGCGATTGGCGACGTAAAACATCAAAGAGGCCCCGACCAATAAATCGCAGACCAATAAAAGGTCGAGGCGGTGAGTCGCGAAAGGTCGAATCACCATCGAAAGGACAGCGAGAACCGAAACAACCAACAAGGCGACACTGGTGGCTCGGTCGGTGTCTCTGACTTTGACTTCGTCATCGCGCGACAGGCTGTTGACGTAGCGAAAAGCGGTCAGGCTGCTGTGCCAGCGCGATCGCCTCTGACTGATACCGCCACCGACAACGACTTCACCCGTGCGATCAGAGGCCGCATCGATGACCGGCTTCACCACATTTGCTTCGCTTACTTTGAGCTCGGGCTGGGCATCGGCACTGGTTTTGTCCGCAGGCAAGTCCTTTTGCTCGGTCCCCTTTTCTTCCTCGCTCATGCCAAATCCTCGATAATCTCTCAACAATCGCCCAGGCGGGAAAGTCCCTCAGCCCTAATATAGCAGCAGAAGGAAACTTCTTTAATACGCCAAAATGCGTTCAGCGGAAGCAGGTCAATTTAGTGAATGGACATAAAAATGGAGCGGAAGACGAGGCTCGAACTCGCGACATCCTCCTTGGCAAGGAGGCATTCTACCACTGAATTACTTCCGCAGAGCCGACAGTCATTATATCGCCGACGAGACAAAATCGAGTGCTGTAGTTACATCATTTTATAAGTGCGCCGAAAGTCGCCCACTTTGCCTGCGAAAATTATCGAATCAAAGCCGCACGATTAGCCGGTGGACGACTCGACAAACGCTTCTCGACATCGGCCAAAATACTGACGACCTGATGTGCATTATTGGCATCCGTCCGCGGCCGATCGCCAGTGACAATACATTCCAAGAAGTGCTCGCACTCGAGACTGAGCGGTTCTTGATCGTCGTACTCGGGATATTCGATGACGTGTGTGCGACCCTCTTTGGTCAAACTATGCAATGCCAATTTTTGTTCTTTCTGCGTATCGTTAAGAACCGCTGTCTTCAGGCTACCGTTCACAGTCAAACGCACTAATTTCTGCGGATCGATCCAGCTATTTCGCACTTGACCAGGGATTGTGCGACCATCAACGGGAAAGGCCAGATCGAGATAGGCGACATCGACAATACCATCGGCTTGCGTATCCCAGCCACCGACTCGGCTGACTTCGGGCTGATCGCAATCGAGCAGATAACACATCATCGATAAGTCGTGGGGAGCAAGATCCCAGAGCACGCTCCAATCACGCCTGCCCATATTGAGATTCATACGGTCGGATTTGACGAAAAGCACTTCGCCCAATTCACCCGAGGCAATTAAATCTTTTAATGAATTGACGGCCGGATGGTATAGCAGCAAATGCCCAACCATCAAAACCAGATTCTTTTCGGTGGCCAGAATATCCAGCTCTTCGGCGTGCTTCACATCGCGCGCGAGAGGCTTTTCGACATAGACATGCTTGCCGTGCTCGAGAGTGAGCTTGGCCAGAGAAAAATGCGTGTCGCTGGGAGTAGCAATGACGACGGCACTGACCGTCGGCTCATTGAGGGCATCCTTAATGTTGTCGGTCACTCTGACGCCACGATGCTCGCGGGCGACCTGATCGAGCTTCTTGGTATCGGCGTCGCAAACGACAGCCAAAGCACCAAGTTGAGCAAAGTTGCGGACCAGGTTTTTGCCCCAGTTACCGCAACCTACAACCGCTACCTTTGGAACGTTTGGTAGCTCCAAGGGTCCCCCTTAGTGACTATTTTTTCTTGTTGACCGCTTCGCTGAATTCCTTTCCGACCCGGAATCCAGGAACACGCTTGGCCGGAATATGGAGAGGTTCATTGGTCTTGGGGTTGCGACCGGTGCGCGCTTTCCGCTGCCGAGCCTCAAATGTCCCAAAGCCAACCAACGTCACCTTCTCGCCGGTCGAGACGTGTTTGATGATGGTTTCCATCATCTTATTTATTACTTGCTCGGCATCTTTTTTGGTGGTGCCGGCATCTTTTGCAACTACATCCACTAATTCTGCTTTATTCAAGACTCAAACTCCTCAACTAGTGAGAGACCGAATGTGACCCGGGTTTCCAGAGATTCCTCTACTACAACGTGTTTCCAGCCAGGTTACTAATCGGAAGCGGACGTTTGACACTGGCGCCGCAACCCTTCTAGCAGACAAAGCAACAAAGAAGGTGATAAATCATCAGCTGCGTACCAACTGATGATTGCACAGACGGTGCAATGCTAGCATAAACCACGACATCCACAAATGCCCGACTTGGCTGAGAGAAAGAGAAGTTAATAAAATGGTTACAAGCCAGCGAGGCGCTTCTGCTGTCCGCCGAGATGCTTGGGTGGAAATCGATCTGGGCGCTATCGAACACAACGTGCGGATTATAAAAGCTTGGATGCTCCCGGCCGATTCTGAAAAGCCTCTCGTACCAGGCAAAATCCCGGCAATCATGGCGGTTGTGAAAAGCGATGCCTACGGGCACGGCGCTCGAGCCGTGGCA
>CAJCHQ010000357.1 GCA_903970295.1 Bryobacterales bacterium | reverse complement strand
GGTTGCCAGCAAGCTCGAGCTACGATTAAAAGCCGATTTAATGTGATTTTCCATGACGATCTATCCGGAGGATATCACTGGATACCCTTTATCCATGCCGATCTCCGCTTAACATACTATATGTATGAATAAATCGGGATTGAAAGTTATGAGGCGAGAGTGACATTCAAAATGAGGAATGAGAGGAAAGGTGGGTTTATCCATCGCTGATAAACCCACCTATAAGCTTCGATTGCTTATTCTTTGGGAGATCCGGTTCCGAACGCCCTACTTGCTGGCGACTGGTGCCGGCTCAGGGTCCGAGCCCGGTGCAATCGCCACAGGTGACTGAGAACCCGAGGTGAGAATCACCGTCACAGGACGCTTCGTATCATCGGCGATTTTCACCACCGCTCCCGCTCGCTCCAGATCTGCAACAGCGCCCACCAGACGAGAGATCTGATCGATGCTGATGTTGGGCGGCAGCTTGTCGCCTTCATTCAGACCAAGCGCACCCCGCAGCATGTTGTTCAGCCCGTCGCCCTCGTTTGACCGCCGTTTGGCGATTTGAGCAGCGATCTCAGTGATTGTCTGCTGAGTGGCGAGGTTCTGAGTAGCGGCCGACTTGGCTGCCGTGGCATCCTGGACTACCTGATCGGGCAAAGCCTTGCGGATCTGCACCGGGTAAAAAGTGAAAGCGTTGTCTGCTTCCGCCTGCGTCAAACCGGCAGTGAGCAGCTGGCTTGTGACCATCGCTTTCCAGGCCGTGCCGATCGAATTCGCCACTTTGCCATCGGCATTGTTGACAGCGTCGGTCCAAGCATGCTCTGAGATGCCCTGGCGCAAAGCAGCATCCGCCTGCCGATTCATCATCGTCTTGGGATCCTGAATCTTGCCGAACAGCTTCCAGGCCGTCTCGGGATTGATCGAGTAAGGCATGACGACATCGACAGTCAGATAGTTGTCGCCGTTCGTCGCGGTCCGAATCTGCGGATCCTCGTGAACCACTTCCTGGCGTTGGATGTTCACATCGGTCGTGCCGGCGAGAGGATTGATGAACGACAAACCGTGGTCAGGAACATAGCCCGGCTGAATCGAGCCGAACCAGCTCACGATCTTGATCGTGCCGGTGGGGGCGAAAGTGGCGCTGCAGATCAGCAGAGCGACACCGAACAGGGCAGCTCCGGCAGCCAGAGTTTTTGTTTTGCTGATCGGTAGCACGAAGCAGCAGGCGCAGGTAGCAATGGCGATAACCACGCAGAGAATTATGCACAGCATGTTGAGTCCTCGCTTGATGTGAACAGAAAAGTCGTCGCGATTGTTCGACAGTTGCGTTAGTCGGAGTCAGCCCACGTCACTTTCACCATCGTGCTGAACCGCGGGATTTCCTGCACCAGGTTAAAGCTCGGACGTGAGGTCGGTGATAATGACGTGCGGATCTGTTCTGGAAGCTTCGAATGTCGTCGGAGGCAGGGGCTGGTCCGCACCGCGCAAGGCCGTCACGTAGGAATCGAGTCTGGCATCGAGTTCTGGTACAGGCTCTTCCGCCGTCAACCGTTGACAAAGAATTGCCCTCCATTCAAGCGGTGAATGAGTGTGTGGAAGTTTGCTTTCGATGCCCTCGATGAATTTGATTTCGACCGGTTGCCAGTGAAAACCGCAATCAGAGGGCGGACGAATCTCTTTCTCTCCACGAAGTGCGGCCTGCGCGCTGAGAAAGTAACGACGACGATGAATCTCGATCAAGTCAGGGCGAGTGGGTATGTACTTACCTCTTGCAGACGGAACTGATGAATGCATGGCAGATGACACTTTCGGTTTGGTAGTGATTGGAGTTGGTTTCGTGTGGTAGGTTTAGAGAATTTCCTTTCTTCGGCTGAATAAAGTGACATCCTGAGCCTAGACACAAGCACGTTCTCCGGTCATCTAACCCTGGTCAATAATTGTTGTTTTAAAGTGCTTTATGACGTCGGCGTTAAGCGTGCTCGCGCCGCTTGCATCATGTGCCGATGCCTGGAAGAGCGAATCTGTGAGCGTCTCGGTGCAGTGGGTCGGTAAGTTCACAATTTCTTAAATTTCGATTGAGCCAAATTTTTTTTAGCGTGCGTGCGTCATATGCGCCAAGTCGCGCTAGCGTGCAGAGAAGCGAGAGACACGGTCTACATGCTTAGTGCAGTGTGTCTCTCGCTAATGGCTGTGGCGCGCCCTACTTCTGAGCCGCCCGCTCCCGGCAATCGAGAATGGACTTGGCCAGAAGTTCTGCGCATTTGGCAAACGACCGCAACTCTATCCACCTGTTCAGATTTGGACGCCGGTTTGCCAGGACCCTGCGCAGAACTCGGCAAGCTTCTTCGGGGTCTCCCCGGTCGCTCTCGCACTTAGCGATTCCATACGTGACTCGCCATCCAAACTCAATTGGATTCTGGTCTTCAGGCAGATGGCGGGCAATCGTCCGTGCTGTTTTCAAATATAAGAGAGCTTTTGCCGTTTGTTTCTCGCGCTCACACAGATCGATGCCGAGGTTATAACAGGCGTGAGCGACAGTTTGGTCAGGTGGACCTTCCAGCTGAATAACGACAGCCTCTTCGCAGATGTTATAAGCCTGAGTTCGCAGTGAAGCCTCGTTCTTCCGACTCATGGCCGAAAACCATAAAACCGAGTAAAAGTGCAACATCAATGCACTCACGTGATCGCGGCTATTCGGCGCACTGGCGGCTATTTCGTCAGCCAGTCGTGCAACTTTTCTCGTGATCGCCAGACCTTTTTGATAATTGCCTTTGGTTAGCGAGAGTGTTTGCACTTGCTTGAACATCGCTTCCATCTGCTCGAGTCTTGAATCAGACATAAACACTCCTTGCGGCATTCGGAGAAAATCACAACGACCGCTGGTACCAATTCTGGTGCGCCAGCGGTCGTCTGATTGCAGTTTCTCTTCTGTGTGCCGTTTATTTGTCGTAAGTGAGAATGGTGGTGCGCACCGTGTAATTTACCGTGGCTTTGGTGTTGGCGGCGACTGCGACAATTTTCTGGAATTGCTGTGGCGCCGTTTCCTCCAGACCGTGACCTTCGATGAGCGAATCGACCATGGACAGCACTTCTTCGAGTACGACTTCGATCGCCTCGTCTTTGCCGTTGTTGATTTCTACCTTGCATACGCGCGTCGCGTAATTTTTGGTCGCTCGCCGCTGATTTGGCTCGGGTGCCGGTTGCTCTTCGTCCGGTGCTTTTTCCACCGTCTGGCTGACAACCGTCCGCACTGCTGTGATGTCGAAATCGCTGCCGATTTCTGCACGCACTGTTTCGCCCCTGGCTGTGTCTGCCAGGGTCGTGCCGCCGGTCTGACGAAGATGACCATTTTCGTCACGCTGTAGCACTGTCACACGGCCGCCCGGAAGCGGTTGTCCAAGCTTGTTCTCGGGGGTGTTGTCGAAAATCAACACGCGTTCCACATCCTGCTCGACCGACTGCCGATTGCGCCAATCGCCCTGGTGTTTGACGCGGTATTCGACTTTGATGCCGACACTGTTAACGAGCATGAGCGGAATTCGTTGCGAATCACCTTGCTCGATCGTGACAAGAGTTGGAATCTTGAACAACTTGACTTGACCCAGGCTGCTTACTTCGGCGCTGCGGATTTGCTTGGGAGCTGCGGTCGCGACTCGAGCGCCGAGCAAACGCATGCCACCACCACCTTCAGGTGCTCCCGAGCCACCGAAGCTGTCCTCGAGTGCTACATCGCCGGCAGCAACCGAGAGTTCGGCGTCCTTATAATCACTGCCGGAGTTGTTGGTGATGAATATGGCACCGTCCCAACGCAGCGTTTTGTTCCTCTCGTCCAGAATCCACTTGTGATCGGCTTTCCAGCTGACGTTGCGAGCGTTGAACAAAAATGTCGCGTCGTATTCACCGCCCTTGTCGACTGTGAGTTCGGCAAACAGAGAGGAAGTCAGTGACACTCCTGCCAAGATCGATTCCGGATAGTCGATACTGACCACGTGCTGCAGATGCCGTACGGAGCTGCCAGATTTGACCAATGCTGAGCGGCCATCGTACGCCAGCAGTGTGCCAAGCACTTGGGCAGTGTGATGTGTCGTCTCTGCGTGTCTGATAGCCAATGGCAGCCCAGAAGCGACTGCTCTGGCTTGCAAAGTTTGCCACGAGAGGTCTCGTCCGTGATGGACAATCGAGCCGACCGTGACGATGCCCGATTCATCCGCGCCGGCTGGTCCATTGAATGTGTCGGGATAAAGACTTTCGACCACGAGCGCGTCTGGCAAACCCGTCAGTTGCACCCGGTTTGCGCCTTGCTTCAACGAAAGATTGAACCGACCTTGAATCAACGCCATGCCGTTCGGATAAATCGTCATGACAATCGAGGAAAGACCTTGATTGAGATTTTGTGTACTCATTGCTTTTCCTTGGTGACTTAAAATTCTCGATCGCTAAGATGCAGTTTTGGACAGTTGTTGGTCTAGTTCGGTGATTGTGGTGCTAGTTGTGTCCTCCTTTGTCAGCTTTGATGTAAGCGCCCCAAATGAGTGGAATCAGAGCGGCCATGCCGATTAGCAGGCTAATCAGCAAGAGTGGCGACATCAGTGCGACTTTCAAACTGATGCCAACTCGGCCCACTGGCCCGGCCAAACTCCAGTTGAAGGCAGTCTCCTGCCAGAAATTCGGACCGTTGTGATAGACCAGATTTCCATCGGGTCCGGGTGCAAGTACTAAATTGCCAAGCGTTCTCATGAACCTGCTCCTGTGTGCACGAGAGGACAAGCCCTCGCTGTCTAGAAGTTTTTGTTTACGGTTTTAATTTGTGAGTCAGTAGTTACAGATGGAAGAGATAGAAGCTCTTAAGCCAATCAGACCTGGTGGAGAGCCGCAATGCTGATTTGTGTCGGGCATATATGTGTCACCGGCTTTACATTTGGCTAGTTTCCCGCTCAGTGTGAAGTTGCTGCTTTCGACAGGCAAAGCGGGCATGAATTCTAGCCAAGATGCAACGGAGTTAAGCCTCACGCACCTCGCATGAATGAGCGCAGATAGCGCAGAACTTCTGCAAATCTCACCCGGGCGAAAACGGGAAATCTCACCCGGGTGAAAAACCTACAAATTCCACCCGACGCATGAGTGTGTGCAACGATACGGACGCGCCAGCCGATTTCCCGCCCCTTTTTTTTATTTATGCGCGGTAGTACTACAACACACAGTAAAAAATTTTCAAAAAAGAAAGGGTCAAGGTGATGTGAACGAATCCACAGCACCCTGCCCTTTCATAACTACGTCGTCACCGAGTCCTCCGTCTCTGGCGTATGAACGGGTTCATTGCCAGACTGCACAGGCACGTTTTTGTTCTGTTTGGCGAACATCGACACACCAATCGAGGCGAAGCTCAAGGAAATCAAGGCAGCGGCCACAATTGCCGCAGCTTGACCTGGTGTGACACTGCCGTCGTTCAGACCGGTCGACACGATTGCCGCTGGCAGACCCATGGATGAAGCAGCCATGAAGCCAGTTGAAAGCGGCAAACGGACAATCTTAGCGACCACAACGTGAACCGTGAGCGCACCCGCTGCAATGAGCAAAGTCAATTCCAAATTGCTCACTGAAGTGAAGAGTGCACGAACGTCAATCTTGGCGCCGAGGATGACGAAGAAGGGGGGAATGAAGAAAGCTTCAATGCCCTTCAACTGCTCGCGGAATCTTTTGCCAGGAACGCGGATGACATTGGCTGCCGCGCCCGTGACAAATCCGGCCACGATAACGCTCATGCCGAACAAAGCCGAGAGATAGCACAGACCGAAGAGGACGAGCATGTAGATGACCATCTCCAGGGCCCAATCACTTTGTTTCGACATTGTCCGGAAGTGAGTGCCGACTTTGGAATCGTTGAACTCCTTCAGTGCCAGGTAGGCGATGAAGCCTGTGGCCAGCACTACCAGCGCACCGAAGAGAACGCCCTTGGTCTGACCTTTCGACATGACCAGAGGCAACATCGCCAGGGTCGACATGTCGGCGAGCGGAATCCAGGTGGTGGCAGCTGTGAGGCCGGGTCCACTCAGTTTCCACTCGTCGATGATGCGCAGCGCAACCGATGCCGAACTGCATGCACAGAGGAGAAAAATCATGCCAGTCTGTTGGAAGTGTGCGAGATGGCAGATCGCCCAGGCGGCTGGCATGGCGAGCAAGTAAGACAGCGCGGTCGCGGTTGCGCCTTTGCCAAGCACCTTCTTCAAGCTGGGATCACTCAATGGCAGATTGATCCCGACCTTGAAGAGAACAATGGCGAAGCCGATGCCATAGAGAAAGAGAACGGCGACGTTGTTCAAGTCGAGAACTCGGAATCCGCTTTGACCGATGATCACACCACCGAGGATTTGACCGGCGACCAGGGGGATGCGCAAATTCTTCGCTGTGATTGCTGAGAGGACCGGACCGAGGAGCGATGAGCAAAAGACTTTGAATAGAGTAAGGAAGAGGATTACCATTGTCACAGTGGTGGCTGCGGATGCGGTGGTCGTCATGACGCACCTCCTTTTTTGAATTTGATGCGGTTATAAAAATTCAGTGATTTGCACACCGCCCGCACCAAAATCCATCACTCTGTTCAGGGGTACATGCCGCGCTGATCAGAATTTCGGACAAGGGAGGTAGCGACGGTCCAGTGCTTTAGCGACTGTGATCGGGCTGGCGGGGGGTGAACACATCGGCAGATCCACATCGCGATTTTTGGTTCGCATGCGGATTATTTGTCTGAGACTAGGGTTCTCTGACATAACGAGCGTTCTCCTGACTAAAAATCGACACCAGATCTGGAAAGCTAAGTGAGCTTTTCCTGGTCTGGTGAAGTAAAAAGAGCTTGGAAGAGGTGAGGTAATACCTGGAAAAAATAAAAAGAAAACGTAGTTTTACGTTAGCAAGTGATCTTGATCACCGCAAAGCGAAATTAGACGACACTCATATTCTCTGGGGCTTGATCGCTTCTTGACATACCGCTTAAATGCCTCACTGGTGCTAGTTTTGCCCCCGAGTTGTTTACGGTTAGCTGAGGCAGTTGGCTGGCGAGCGCGAATGAGCTGTGTTTTCTTTAATTTGAAACCTTTAGCGGCGCTTGCACTTGTGTGACGAAGGCGGGGTAACGATAGGCGGACTTGCGCTAGAAGTGGGATGCGCTCTCAAACTGGAGCGGTCACCAAATGTGGTGCGAGCCTGAGATTGTCGAGGTGAATCCTCTCAATCAACTTATTGACAACTTTGATTGAAGCGTGTGCCTCGTCGGATCGTCGGTATTGCTGCGTTTCAGGCACTGCCGCTGGCCTCGCAATAGACAAGAGCGAGGACCTTATCAGTCCTCGCTCTTTTGTGGTTTGAAATGAATTCCTTACCTAATCCATTATCTTTGAACTGAAATAAGACGAGCTTATCTCTTTTTTCCACCTTTTTTGACCGCTTTCTTAGCTGGTTTGGCAGCTTTCTTGGCGGGTTTAGCAGCTGCTTTTTTGGCGGGCTTAGCAGCTTTCGGCTTCGCAAGCACCAAATTCGGTTGCTTGGCGCGGCCATTGACGATGTCCTTGAGTTCTTTTCCTGCGCGGAAAGCTGGGACACGTGCGGCTGCGATTTTGAGCGGAGCCAATGTACGGGGGTTACGACCGGTTCTTGCTTTGCGCATGCGGCGCTCGAAAGTTCCGAATCCGACAAGGGTGACCTTATCGCCATGGGAAAGGGCGCCAGTTATTGTGTGAATAAAGGCAGACAGGGTTCTGGTCACTTCGGACTTTGGTTGTCCTGTAGCTTTGGCCACATTTTCGACGAGCTCAGCTCGATTCATTCGATTTCCTCCTTATTGGAAATGCTCATTCCAACCCACAAGCAGGGATGATATCACTAGCATTTTCAATAGACAAGGGATACTGACTGGAAATCAGAAACTTTCTTTTTTTGAGGCTCGAGCAAATCGAGTTGGCATCAAGGTTCTAAAAGCAAGCCTATTCAGCGTTTCACTGAACACGGGACGTGCAGTTTCTCTCCGGTGATCTAACGTATATCTTTTGGGAAAGAGTGAGCGGGCATCAAATTTTTCCAGAAAGTGATCTGGCTAGATCGCCGTAATGCGGCATGGCTTCTGGCTTTTACCTTTTGTCATTGCGTTGCGCTCCGACTTTTTTCCTCACTCAAAAAAATATTTTTGAATTTGGGCGAGAAGTAATTATTTTTTGTCTCGTTCTCGATCGGTTAGACGGTCATCTAGAAATCAGACGCAGGGCTGGATGCGTAAGGCCAATCCGATTGGTTGCTGTGTACCAGTTGGATGCGTTTGTTCCCGATGCCAGACTAACTAATGCAATATAGCTTTATCGGGCTCGTCGCTCGCTTCGTTTATAATGCTTGCTGACTCCTCTAACAATACTTTTCGGTGATATACATGAGACAGAATGCGGCTCTTCTTTCCGGATTCTTAGCCTTGAGTTTGACTTGCTGCTCGCCGCTCGTCGATAAACAAATCAGCGCCTGGGCGCAGAGTCAGCAGCCTGTGCAACAGACGGCAACGGTGGCGCCGAGCACTTCGATGCCGACCGCAACGCCGCCGAAGCCTGAGCGTGCAACTGACGCTAACCCAAGTCAGGCAACCACCATGCCGCCGAAACTGACCGGCAGTGCATTGCACATCGAGGAGGGTGTAACCAAAAGCGCACCGCTTTCGCCGGATCAACTTCTTAAAGGTGAGGCTGCTCTGATCAGCAAATCTCAGAACGGTTGGACCATGTATTTGCAAAATCCTTGCCACACGGGTGCTATAGCGGCACAGCCGACGCAGCCTCAGGGTAAGTTGCACTGGAGTTTTCCCGCCGAAGGGCCAATCGATTCTTCACCGGCGGTGTTCCACGGTGTTGTTTATGTCGGTAGTGATGACGGCAATGTCTATGCTGTGGACGAGCGAACGAGCACAATGCTCTGGCATTCGAAGCTAGGAGACAAGGTCAAATCCTCTCCGGCGCTCTTCAATAATATGGTGATTGTCGGTTGTGAAGACAAAAAATTATACGCACTGGACAGTCACACAGGCAAAATTCTTTGGGCGGTGGAAACCGGTGACCGCGTTTCGTCCTCGCCTTCTGTTATGGATGGCGTCGCCTATGTCGGTAGCTGGGATAGTTGCGTCTATGCCGTTGACCTTGCCAACGGAGCCGTGAAATGGAAATTCCAAACTGAAGGGCGAGTGCTATCTTCACCGTCTCTGGCTCCCGATCTCGTTATTGTTTCGTCGCTGGGCGGCAGCGTCTATTGCCTGAACAGTGCTGATGGAGCCGTGCGCTGGCAATTCAAGACGGGTGGCAAAGTTTATTCGTCTCCGTTGATCATGGGAGCACTCGTTTATTTCGGTAGCTGGGACAAAAATTTCTATGCACTGGATATCGATTCAGGTAAGACCCGCTGGAAATTCTCTGGTGCCGAGAGTTTCAGCATCTCGCCGGTCGGTGCTAATGGTCGTGTCTTTGCCGGAAATGACGATCTGAAAATGTATTGTTTGGACGCTTTGACCGGAAAGATGTACTGGAAAGCACAATTGAACAGCCCGGTGCCGCTGCTTTCGTCATCACCGGCGATTTGCGGGTCGATGCTTTACGTCGGCAGCTCTGATGCGAATGTCTACGCCATCGACATTCGCAACGGCGGTATTAAATGGAAGTACAAGACGCAGCGTCCGATCATCAGTGCGCCAGCCGTTTCAGCCATGGGTGTTTTCATTGGTAGTCAAGATGGCAATCTCTATTCACTTCAGTGAGTGTTTGAGTGGACAGCTAGAAAAGTTTCTTTTCGGCAATATGATTTGTTAAAATAGAAATCAAGCCAGGTGCTCGATCCGGGCGCATAAGAAGCGCCCGGACCATGGTCGGATCGTCGCTGCGAATTACCTGAAATAGCGAAACTTCGTCACGGTGAACTCAACCACATCCCAATCCGCATAATTGTTCGGGTCGGGGTTGTCCGTGTACGCTGCGGGCAATTTCGCCATTGCTCGCCCCAGCGGGCAATCGTCTGCCGTGCGAATCCATTCCGTGATCGAACCCCCGCTACGTTCCACGTGTTCCTTGATGAAATTTCTGGCCTTTCCTGGTTTTGCCCAGATCGTCATGAGAGAAGGAGGGCCGAAGGCGTAACGCGAGTGCACGAGAAAGACATAGG
>CAJCHQ010000356.1 GCA_903970295.1 Bryobacterales bacterium | reverse complement strand
TCGGCCGGTGCGACCGTGTTTTTTCTAACCAAAGCTCCCGACGATCAGCGTCTATATGAACAAGGTCAGCGTGAACTCTCGAACGGACAATATGCTTTTGCCGTGACTACTCTCGGTCAAGCTTCATCGTTGAAACCGGATGACCCCAAAATATTTCTAGCCCTGGCGAGAGCGTATGTCGGAGTCGATCAAGTCGATAAAGCCTGGGATTGTATCAGTCACGCTCAAAGTCTAGGTTCTGGTGTCGCTTCTCAACCCGAACTGGCTTCAGAGCTAGCCAATTATTATCGTCAGCATGGCAGATTCGAAAGAGCGATCGAGTTGTTGCGTCCTCTAGCGAAAGCGAACGTGCAAGGGAAGAAGGCAGAACTGGCTGATATAGATGCTGCCTGGGGTGATGACCTTTTACGTGATGGCAAGCTAGAAGCTGCTTTGCGATGCTGGGAAGAAGTGCGAGATCTGCGGGAAGGCGCTCGATTTTCTGAGGCTGAGTCGAGGCTGGCGACAATCTATCAGCGCCTGGCTAACAGCCTCGCTTCGAAAAAAGATGATGCACAAGCTCTCAATTATCTGGGCAAATTGAACAACATCGCGCAAAACTACAAGAACTATGAGATGGCTGCTGACATCTATTTACGGGACGGCAAAATTGACTTAGCCATCGACCAGTTGCGCAAAGCAATTCAGATCAGTTCGAAGAATCTTACCCTCGACAAGAAGCTATCTAATCTGCTCGCCCGCCGTGGCAAAGAACTGATGGATGAAGGCAATTCGGATGCCGGGATGGGTTATCTGCAACAGGCCAAAGACGTCAATCCCGAAAATGCGATCCCCAATGCCACCTTGCGCAATGTCAACACCTCGCTCGATCCCCACTCGAGACAACCCCGCATCACGGGTGAATTATGGAACTCGATGGATCGAGCCATTAGCGGTTTAGTCTTGAGGGTAGAGTTGTTTGACAATGCCAACTCCAAATCACTATGGAATAAAGAGCAGAAGATGGTCGACGAATTTACGCCAGCACTTGGTTCGCATGAATCAAAGAACTTCGACATGACGGCACCAATGGTGGTGAAAATGGACGGACAAACCGAATTCCGCACATACATCGACGGCACTTTGTACAAAGAGTATCCGCTCGGTCAGAAGGACACTGACAAGAAAGATAATCTCGTCGAATGGAATCCTACAAAGAAGCTGAAGGCACATGGCGAAGCCCAGAAAGCTGAGGCAGCAAGTGGCACTTCAGCTGGTGCAGTGGCTCCGTCTTCTCGCTATACCCCTGAAACTCAGGCTGCGGCTCCTGCTAGTCGAGCTGCCACCACGCCCCTAACGACTCCTCCGGTTCCCGGAGCCCGCGCAAGCGACACAAACGCACCCGCGACCAGTGGTAAGAGCGGCACGGCCGAAGAGAAAACTATGAAAGACCTGGATCTTTAGGATAAGAAAAGACCCGGATCTATCAATCGACTGTCGAAAGCTTCAACCGTTGTAAACCTTGTCGCCGCCTGATTCTTGGGCGACAGCTAGGAATTCCTTGGCCTTATTCATCAGGTCAATGTCATCGCGAGCATGAGTGGGAAAAGAAACTATTCCGATGGAGGCTGTGACCCGCATAAATCTCAACTGTTCGTTGATCGGTTCTTCCTTGATCTTCTCGCAGATACGTTCACCGACAATGGTGGCGCGGGAAGAATAGGTCTCGGGAAAAATGATGGCGATCTGGTTGGACTGAGAACGAGCCGGCATGTCTACGTCCCTGACCATACCGCTGATGATTTCGGCGACGCGCTTGAAGCAATCATCAACACATAGTTCGCCGTATTGCCGACCGATAAGTTCGATTTCATCGATGGTTAGTAAAAGCAGGGAGAGCGGCCGTTTGTAGCGTCTGGCTCGTTTCAATTCATATTTGAACTTCCGCTCGAAGGTTTTTTGGCTCAAAAGTCCAGTGTGCTTGTCATAAAGCACGGCTTCTTCGTATTCTTCCAACTCTTCTTGAGTGTAGAACTTTTGAGTCTTTTCGGGATTTTGCCGAGATTCTTTGAATTTCTCGCGGCTGATTCGGTTTTCATGTACCTTACGGGTGAAAACGCTGTCTTTAGCGAATTTTTGCCAACCCTTGTCACCAACGTTAGGGTCGAATTCAGCCTCGTACTTGTCCATCTTTTCTTCCTGCGGTTGACAATTATCCTTGCGTACCTAGCTTCTCACGGCCAGTGCCGGGATGCAAGCTTAAGGGACTTATTCCCAGGCGGGGTACTGATCACACCTCAAACCCCAGCCCTCTCTGATATTTTCTTGACTTGACTACATGTGGTTTCACCGTTACGCTCTAGCTTGAGGTTCCGGAAACAACATTCAGCTCTCCACATTTAAGTCTTGGAGTTGTAGCCGTATGCAACGTCGGCAAATTCAGGTTGACGAAGCAGTGCAGAAATTTCTCGCTGAAGCTCGTAACGCAATGGCCGAGGGCGAAGACGACGACGCTTTAGCATTGCTGGAAGAAGCCTTGCACCATTGCGAGCCCCACAGCCGCATGCATCTGTCTGAAAAGATCGACATTTTCTACGCCATGGGAGTTTTGTACTCTCGCAAAGGCGAGCATAAAGAAGCCGAGAGAAAATTTTTACTGGCATGCAAGTTAGCCGAACGTCTGCGCCGAACTGAATTGGTCAGGCGGGCTTACTGTCTCGATGGTTTGTACGCTTGTCTTTCCGAGCAAGGACGCCATATGCAGGCTCTCAACGTCGCTTTGCAAGCCTTAGAGCTGAGAAAAGACGCCTTTGGCGAAAGCAATATCGAGGTGGTGCACAATCTCAAGCGCATTGCTCTCGCTCAGAATCGCTTACACGATGTCAAAGAAGCGATCAAGACGGTGAAAACTGCGCTACGCATCCTTGAACAAATGGAAGGCGATCATGCCGCCGAAATCAAATCTTTGAGCGAATCGGCAGCAATTTACGCTTAGACTGGCCGCGTTAGCTGATTGTGTTCAAATCTGTATTCCCTTTGTGGTATCACAGGTGATGCGCTTTGGCAGCCCGTCTTAAACCAAAAAAAAGAGAGCGAAATTGCTTCCGCTCTCTTTCTGATTACTCAGCTTTCTACCAGTTGCTCCGTTTCGGCGAGGCTTCTCTGGGTCTCGAAGGATTCACCACTATTTGGCGTCCATCGAGCTCTTGGCCGTTGTAGTCGTGGCATGCTTTGTCAGCATCCTCTGCTGTTTCCATTTCGACAAAACCAAACCCGCGCTTTCTGCCGGTCTCACGGTCAGTCGGAATAGCCACTGAAACAACCTTGCCTGACTTGGAGAATGCTTCTTCGAGCTGGGCTTCGGTCGTCTTGAATGATAGGTTACCTACAAATAGTTTCGTGTTCATATCGTCTCAATTATCTCTGTAACTCTGACAGCGGTTATGCATTGCACATAACAGCTAGGGTTTAAAAACCCCGGGACAGTATGACAGATCTCTATTGGATATATGTGAGAGAGAATTGAGAATTATCCAGACAGCTTAACAGCGGAAAGCTAGAGGCTTCCCGCTGCTTACAATTGAGAATCCTGTCTCAGGTTATTGAGCGGGAGTAGCGGGCGTGTCGGTGGTTGGAGTAGATTCGGTCTTGGGAGCCTTCTTGCCGTGGTGCATCATTTTGCCCATTTCGTGCGCAGGCGCCATGATCACTTTTTGGGTACCTTTGCCGACAGCCTTGACGCCTTTTTCGGTATCTCTACCGACAGCCTTGACGCCTTTTTCGGTGCCTTTGACAGGAGCTTCTGCGTCTTTCTTGAAAGCAGACTGCTTCTTCACCGGCGCATCGGTAGTCGTTGTGCTGGTGTCGTCAGCGAATGCCGAGCTTGTTGTAGAAGCGGCGATCACTGCCAATACCAGGAGATTTTTACTTGTAAACATTCTGAACTCCTTACTTGTGCTTGTTTGGCGGGGTTGGTTTCACCCTCACTTTACAGCGTTCATTGTGAATCACTTGTGTAAGCGTCTGGTTATGCCAGGGCAAGATTACATCACAAGCCGCTCAAACGTCTACGTATCCCATTTGCGAAGTCTTTAATGCGCGCGGAATTACTGGCTGTGACTGAGTTTCACTTGATGTACTTTTGTCATCCAAAGCTGCCTGCAAACGTTTATCTCGCTGTATCTGAAAGAATGTTGCAGCTACATCTGATCGGCATGCAGCACCGCTCCTGATTGCTCATCAGTGAGTTGTTCGAGATAGTCTTTGTCAGTTCGATATACGATCCGCTTTGTCACTGCGCGGTTCTCTTGAACTCTTGCCTTTTCAGCCTCTTCCAGCTTCACAAGCAGCTCCTGATCGGGGTTGCCTAAGCGCTTTTCGAATTCTCTGGCTGTTTCATTGCGTTGACGAATATTTTTGTTGATCTCTTGAATAACGAGCCAGCGAGCCAGCGGAATGAAAAAGAAAAGACTGCCAT
>CAJCHQ010000355.1 GCA_903970295.1 Bryobacterales bacterium | reverse complement strand
TGATAGATCGAGTTCTTCGGCTTCATCAAAAACATTTTCATCTCGATTGGCGGAAGCAATTAAGCCAAGAACATTTTCCCCCTGTCGAATAGCTATGCCGCCGATTTCTAAATCTTCTCTAGCGTAACGATTAGTGGAAGTCTGCACCGGACTGGCAATTCTGGCCTCGGCATTATCACATACATTAAATTCCCTTTTCTCCTTTTAGTATACGGGCTCTCGGTGAACCTCCAAAGGGGAAGCTTTTTCAACGAGCTGTCTAAGCGTTTTTAACTGCTGTACGACTGCGAGCATGCCAGCCGCTACTGGCTCGACTCCAGCGGCAGTCGAATAATTTTGGGTCGTCCAGAGTAAGATCGATGCTCTTATTTTTAACCAGACATTGCTGCAATTTCGCAGAAGCATTGTTCCTGTCTTTGCCTGGAAAACGAATGATGCCGAGGACCGTAGGTGTGCGACAACCGGATGTTTCGGGGCGGCTAAATGGTTGCCCTAATATGCGGCAAAATGCGGCGTCACCAAACAACCTGGCCTCCATATACTGACCGCTAAAGCCGAACTGGTCGGCTAACGCTACTTGCACATTTTTGCCTGAAGATTTTAAACGTTGGTTTGTTTCAGCAAACAAATCCTTGTGTTCGGGAAGAACAGGAAATTCTTCGAACTTACCTTGCAGTAATTTTTCAAAATGATTGCGGCAGATGGGATTGTTCCAGCCGCCTCCGCAAAGCGCGAAATTTGTCGGCAACGACTTTGCTTTGTCGATCCATTTCAGCGAATAGTAAAAAACGTAAGCTGCAAAATATTCTGCCGTGCGCAATCTATTTTCGAACGAAAGTACTTTTATACTCTCGCCGCACAGTTCTGGCAGCAGACGATACCATTGAGGGTCGGAGGATTTTGGTGGCGGCTGTAGTAAGTAGTTGGTGCCGTTTTCGGTAGTCGCACTTCGTTCAAAAAGAAGGCGAAGTAGATCGATGTCGACGTGCCCGCGTTCACCAAATTTTCCGTCAAGATCGCATGGCAGATTGCGTTCGCGTTGCACGAGTTTGTCTGGGTAATCGTTGAATGGTCCCACGTCCCAACCTACCGCAAAAATTTTCCCATCTGGTTGCTCGGTGATGACGCTGATGTTGCCGGTGTTTCCTGCGTTGCAAAAAGCGATTGGAAAAATACCTCGGGTTTTCAGATCGCGCGTGAGGTGTTCATGGTGTATAGGTGCTAGCGGTGCAGCCTCGCCCCCGTTCATCAAATCGTCTGAGCGAAAATCAAAGACTACCGGAATGCCGGTTCGATCGGCAAGCAACTGGCCATCGCCAATTTGGATCGTGTACGCCGTGTTCGGATCGAGGGCGATCGAGGGAGGCTGATGAGCGCATGTTTGTCCGTGGAAACCGATCAGGTCAATCGTTTCTTCTGCCTTCAATTTTCCAGCAATGCGTTTGACCAACTGCATAACAGCGTCGGCGACAAACAGTGTGAACTCTTCGATCAGTTGGCTTGCCAAATTCGGCATGAATTGAGCCTTGGTGGCATCCCGATCATATACATGCAGCGCTGTTGGCATGTCTCCAGAAGAATCGACAACTGCCTTGCGCAAACGACGAAGACGATCGGCGAGTTGTTCGGGCATTGGCACGCTCAACGCATCTAGATCGACAATCGAACCGTCTGCACCAAATCTGGTCAAAACAACATCGGCGGCGTCAAGCGAGTTGCCAGTATTGACGCCTATTGATAACAGATATTCCGATGCACCCATGGTTACCTCAAAAGTTTTGCCGGCTGGCAAGCGACTCGGCGGCCAATCGTTGTATAGGATTGTACTGTCGGATGTTGGCTCTGTCTAATTCCGGTTAGACTAGAGTATAGGCTTTTGGCACAAACGGAATTTGCTTGAATGCGATCGGAAAACGTCTTTTTCACACTTTCGAATTTGGCGGCGCCAAGCAAATGGCAGATCGCTCGGTCTTTGACTGGTTTGTTCTTCATGCTCGTTTGCATCGACTCAGCTGCACGCGCCGACGACTCTACCGATTTCGCTAAAGCATGCGCTGAATACAGCCATGGTGATTATCAGGGCACTTTCGAACTGCTGACGGGGTTGGTGCAGGGCTCATACAAAGGTGATGCCAGAGCGCATTATTATCTGGGCAATGCCTTGCTTGGGCTCGGTAAGTTGGAGGACGCGCGTAAGCAATATACGGCTGCACTCCAGTTGCCGGCTTCACCTGAACTCAAGCAGTATTGCCAAAAAGCTATCGAACAGAGCCAGAGCAAACTGCCGAGCGGTAAAGGCAATTCGCCGAATTCTGGTAATACTGCTGATACAGATGCCGTTTACGACCAAGTTGTTGTGGCACTGAGGATGGTGCCCAAATCGGTGAAAGAAGAGCTGGTTAACTATGGTGCCAAGATCTTAATCACGCCAACAGTAATCGAAGCAAATCCAGCGTTCGCCACGGAAAAGCCGAGAGGCTATATTCATGGCGGCGGCTATGATAATTGTCCGGGTTTGTACAGCAGCGCTACAAAAGACCTGTACATTGCAGAGCGGGCTTCCCGAAATAATAGTCCGCCCCAATTGAATCGCTGGGTGCTCAGTGTTGTTTTGCATGAATTGGGTCACGCCTATGATTACTGCAAATCAAGGCTTTCGGCGGGGGAAGAGTTTTTGAAAGCCTATCAGGAAGATTGTGGGCGTCTGACCAATTCGCAGCGCACTAAGTTTCATTACTTCGTGCAGGAGGCTGATGCGGGACCTTCCGAATTGTTCGCGGAGCTGTTCTCTGCGACTCAAGCTCGGCGCGCGCATATCGCTGAGTATTCTCCCGACTTGCCGGAAGCCTTCCGAAAATCGTTCGAATACGTGAACAACATCGGTTATTATTGACCGGCCGCCTATCTGGAGAAGATATGAACAAGATCGCAATAATCTTTGTTGCCCTGATGCTCGCAATCATCAGCTTTCTGCCCTGTCAGGCGGGACTTTTGAAGGGCGGAGCCAAAGGCACTAATAAAGGCATAAAGGAAGGTGTCGGGGGCACTGACAAGGCTGTCAAAGAAACTGTCGGCGGTACGGCGAAAGGCGCTAGAAGTGCAGTTGCAGGGACGTCGAAAGGTGTTCGCTCGGCTGTCGGGGGCACGGCCAAAGGCATAAAAAGTGCAGTCGGTGGCACGGCCAAAGGTGTGCGCAGTGCCGTTGGTGGAACAGGCAAAGCCCTAAAGACGATTTTTTAAGCCGACATTGAGTGCATTCAACACAGCGTTCAGCAGCGTGTCTTTGTTACGGCACCACTGCTAAAATTCTAGCCGGACCGCCTGTGCCGTGTTTGATTGGCAGCACACCGCAAAATAAAAGGGCATTGCGCGCCGGTATTTCCGCGAGATGGTTTAGATTTTCCATCATGTAGAGACCTTTGCCCAGAGCTAATTTGTGCACTGGATAGGTGTCTGAGGAACCGGCATCGATCGATAGTGTGTCGATGCCCAAAGCTACAGCTTGTCTCTGATTGACCAGGAAATCCGCAGAGTCTCCCCCGAATCCAGGAAAATGCTTGACTCCCTGGGCATCGGTATTTCTATAAGAGTCAGGATTCGACCAGCGCTCCGACCAGCCTGTTAGCAGGAGCACGGCACACTCGGACGGAATATTGCCGGACTGCTCGAACGATGCAATTTTTTCCACCGTCAAACGATAATCTGGATCGCCTCTAACCTCATCCCTGACGTCGAGCACCACGCATGGCACTATCAGCTTCTGGGCTGAAATTTCATCGATCGATTGCTTGCCATCGAAAAAATGTGTCGGTGCATCAACGTGAGTGCCCAGATGTTCGGGCATTTTGAACGTACCGTTGGCATAACCGTCTTTTTGCACGGTAAAGGATTTTGTACACTCGAATGCATTTTTGTCGCCGTGAAAATCAGGAATTCCTGGCTCGAGTGGATGAGTGAGGTCGACGATTTTGTTGATCAGGTTTTGTTTCACGCTTGATTCCTTACATTTGTTGCTATGAATCTGTAAAGCCTTGGCAGAATACTAAAGCCGACTTAGTCATGATACTGGCATTCTGCACCGATCAGTATTAGATGTGGTGCTCGCTCTGGCTGTTTTGGACCGTCTGTGTTCAGTTGGCGGCGTCGCGCCCTTACATTAATCTCAGCCGGGCTGGTCTTAAAACGGCCTCCATTTTTAAATGTGTTCAAGGTTATCAAGCGCATTTGTGGTTTGCATACCGGTGTTTCGAGCGGTGTCTCGGGATGGATGGCACAAACTCGATTTGACCTGATTTTAAATGTGTTCATTTCGTGAATACTGGCTGCGCAAGCCGATTTACATTCACAAAAGGTAACTTTTAGGGAGGGAGCCGTCCATGATATAGTGTGCCAGTCTTGTAAGGTAATAGCGACATGCTCTTTACGTGCTCCCTGTCTCAAGAATTGATCAAGAAATTGTTGATCGGCTCGGTCTGCTTGCCTGTCGTTCTGCAATTTATGCCGGTACAAGCTTTCCCGTTGAGTGGCGACAAAACCGACAAGCCGAAGAACAGCAAGCTTCAACTGCCGATCAATGAGCCATTGTCGCTCGGAGCTGGCCCGCAGACGAATGACAAAAACCAGAAAGGCACCGCGGGTAGTGCTGATTTGTCGCCAATCAATCTGGGTAACAGCTCGCAGCAGCCGGCCTCGCCTGCCGCTGCGGATGAATCCAAAGAGACGGATGCCGCAGTGCTCAACGGCAGTGTGAAAGATACCGAATTTGCTCAGAGCAAATCCACAGACAAAAATGGCGGTGACGAAGATTCGGTCATGGCCCCGAAATCGATTAAAGACGATAAAGGTGCATCGACCTCGGATCCGACCAAAGTTTCGAAGATAGAATTGGAACCGACTGCCGATGAAGCGGAGAAAAAAGTTGAGACTTTGTTGGACATGGAGCGTGCAGAACTTTCCGACCTTTGGGACTCGACCTTAGTTCGGAGCAAGGACATTCAATTCGTGGTCAGCAAGTTGGCACCCACGAAGGCCCCTGCTGCTACAGGCGATAAGGGTCTGATCAAAAACCTTGGCGATTCGATCTTCAATGCCAGCGGCGCCTTCTCTAGTTTGAGTCGTGGTGTGGTTCCGGGCACTTCTGGCGCCGATCTCGTCAAAAGTGTGCTGGTCCAGGGATCGAGCGAAACCGCCAAAAAGGCTAATATCACCGAGAACGAAGCAATTCAGCTCTACAACATGATTCGCAACACGGCGAAAGCGCTCGTCGACAATTACTACTCCTATAAGAAGTATCGCAATGCGCTCAGCCGAGCGGGAATCGATCTTCTAGATTTGCAAGCGATGGTTCGGGACGCCTCAGGCAAAGCCAATCCGGTCAATGTAGGCGAAATTGATTACATAATTCGCAAGCAGAATCGCGAGATAGACTCATTGAAAGAGGAAATGGGGCAGACCAGAGGCCGCCTCGTCGAACTCGCGGGTGACAAAGCAATCACCAGGCTGGATACGCAAATCGATCTGGAAAATGGCAAGATTGATAATCAGACGCACATTGGCGATGCACCTGCTGCTGGAGCGACTGCGCAGTAGGCGACATGGCAGAAGACGAGTCGCCGCTCAAAAAAGTTGATGACGCCAACAAAGAAGTGCCAGACCTGACGGTAGCCGGCTACACTTTTTTCAACGAGCAATCAAGTCTGGTGCAACCGGAAGCAGCGCCTGCGCCACCAGTCGACGCAGCGCCGGTCGATAATCAATCGCTCGCCGTAAAAGAAGTGACAACTCCACTGCCGGTTGCTTCCATTCCGCCCACGCCGCCAAAAGAAGAGACTGATCGCTCGCAGCCTGAGTCGCAGAGTGGTCAATCTTCCGCTTCCCAATTTGGCAATGTCAGAGAGAATTCTTACGTGGCGGCAATCGAGCGTAACCATGATGTCACTCAGTTTGACCCTATGACTGTCGATGAAGTAAAGCCTCGACCTGGTATCACGATTGGTTTTCTTGCAGTTGTTATCGCGATCTGTCTTTTAATTGTGATTTTATCGAGTAGGAGGTCGACCACAAATCCAGCAGCCAGGCACAGCGCTGGGAATGCTGCATCAACTGACGGAGCCGCAACCTTCGGTCCATACATGTCGAACCTGCAAAGATCGGTTAAGCGCGGATGGTTTCCACCCAAAGGTCACGAGTCTAAGCGAATTGTTGTGCAGTTCAAAATCTACAAAGATGGATCAGTCGATAATCTGAGGATTGTCACAACTTCCGGTGTGCAACTAGCTGACGAAGCAGCATTGAATGCTGTTCGCCATGCGACTTTACAGCCTTTGCCGGAGGGCGCACCCGCCAGTGTTGATGTTCAATTTACTTTTGACTACAACGTATTTGAGCGAAAATAATTTCCTGCACCAAATGCGGTGTCGGTGTAAATGGACGGCATGGAAGGAATCGCACCTTCGTGCGCGGGTTTGCAATCCGCTGGCTTAACTACTTGCCTACATGCCGATTTTGCGAGCGGCAAGATTCGAACTTGCGATGCCTTAGAGGCGGCTGCTTTACAGGCAGCTGGTATCACCAACTCACCCACGCTCGCATGGTGCCAACACTCGGTAACGCTCCGAGATGTCCCGCTCTTCAAACGGGTGCATGAACTTTCACTGCCATGTTGGCTTGGTGCCCAATGAGGGATTCGAACCCCCAACGCGCAGCTTCTAAGACTGCCGTCTCTGCCGGTTGGACTAATTGGGCAATTCGGTCCTGACGAGATTTGAACTCGCGATTTCACCCGTGACAGGGGCGCGTGTTTGGCCGCTACACTACAGGACCCTGGCGCGTCGAGCTGGATTTGAACCAACATGACCAATTTTGGAGATTGGGCGGTTGCCGTTACCTCATCGACGCTTGGGGTGTGTGACGAGATTCGCACTCGCGTTACCGAATTCACAATCCGGTGTCCTAGACTGCTGGACGACACACACAGTTCTGCCAGAGCAGGATTCGAACCTGCGCTTAATCGGTTCAAAGCCGATTGCCTTACCGCTTGGCGATCTGGCAAGATGGCTGCATCGGCTGGGATCGAACCAGCGACACGGCGGTTAACGGCCGCCTGCTCTACCAACTGAGCTACGATGCAAAAGATGGTCCGAGATCCACGAATCGAACGTGAGACCTCCTGTTCCCGACACAGGCGTTCTTCCTCTGAACTAATCTCGGCTAAAGAAAGATCAGCTGCGCGGATAAGGATGTTGATTAAAACTAAGGCGGACATGATGACCTCGATTGATAGCTAGACGAGCAAGAACTGGGCACTGACTCAGATTGAGTTGATGCCAATCGTTATTGCTAAAGCTATAAATTCGGGTCACGATGAAAAACTTCCTGCCAAAAAAACTACGTATCAGTTTTCAATATACCACAGTGAATATTTTTTGCATCTTATTTCTGGGAAGCATACGAAAGATATTTTGTCAGGCACGTCTGTAGTTTTTTTGATGAGTAGTGGGTCAAAGAGCTAATTGTGAGCTTCTTTTACTTTCTTTGTCGTCGGCAGTAGATTAAGATATCGGTGTCTGTGAACTACCCATCCGTTTGCCAGCGCAATTCATCGAAAAAAGAGAGTGTCGTGATGACGATTTCAGTAAGGACCCAATTGACTTTGTTAGGAACCGCACTAATGGCTTTTTCTTTGAGCGGGTGCGGCAATGACTCGTCGCTGAAAACAGGACCGTTGCTTACCGGTGATTGGACGATATCTACTAACGAGGGCGGCAAGCCGGTTACCGGAGAATGTAAGATTCAGCAATTAGACGAAGGGCATTTTCGCGGTGAAGGGAAAGACGTTTCCCCTTACTACATTGTTGGGCTTTACAATCCGCCGAGCAAAATTTCGTTCAATAAGTATTACGTGCAAGGCGACAATAAGCATAGTGAACCAGTGACTTGGACTGGCGATCTGGTTCCAGGCGATTCGCTCAAAGCTTCAGGATCATGGCAGGGAACGACCGAGAAAGGCACATGGCAGGGCGAGCAGACAAGGCCAGCTCCGGAATTGGAAGTTTCTGCCCCAGCCGATGACATGAAATATCCCGATCAATCTTCTGCTGCCAGCAAAAAGGCTCCTTAAAAAAGAGTCTTGTTGAAGAAAACCATACTGCGACCGTAAGCAATCATCGCTGATTGACGATCGTACGATGGTCTTTGATCGCAATTGAAGCCATGATCCGCTGGATAGACAAAAACCTCGACTCCTTTGGCTGTAAGCGCTTGCCGAACTTTGTCGACGCTCTCCATCGAGATGTGATTGTCTTTTTCACCGAAGTGCAACATGAGCGGACGACTTAAGTTTTTCGCTTGATCAAGTGCTTTGTCGATGCCACCACCGTAGTAACCTACTGCGCAATCGACCATATCGTGGCAAGCTAGATGGTAGGCAGCTGTGCCACCAAAACAATAGCCGACTACTCCCACCTTGTCGGTGCACTCAGGCACCGCACGTAGCGCTTTGAGCGCGGCGCCGAAGTCTTGCAATATCTGTTTCTGATCGCATTTTTGCATGAGGGCGATACCCGTTTGTGCATCTTCCGGAGAATAGGTCAACTCGACATTGGGCTGAGCACGCCAGAACACATCCGGTGCGAGGGCGACAAAGCCTGCTGCCGCGTACAGATCGCAAACTTCTCTTATGTGAGAATTGACACCGAAAATTTCTTGCACGACCAGCATTCCTGGTCCCTTGGCTTTTGCCGGTAGGGCCAAGTAACCCGAGTAGCCAAGGCCGGTTTCGGTCTTGATATTCAATTTGGTGCCAGCCATTTGTAAAACTCCACACGCTAGAGCAGTGGATATTAGCACTTTTGGCAAGCGGCTTGCTGAAATGTACTGCGGCGAAATTGCTGAGTTTAAGGAATTTTGCTCGGTGCACGAGCCGGGAAAATGCCCAATTGTGAGGCACGTTTGGCGGCTATGCGCGTCCTCTCGGCTGATCGATTTTCATCAAACAGGAGTATGCCAATGACAACGACTGCAACATGGCACCCGCATGAGAAGCAGGGAAAGCTCACAACCGCTGACCATAAGGATTTGCCGGATAGCGTTTTTGCCTTTCCGCACCACCGTAAGGAGCCGCTCACAGACGCTGCACATGTAAGAAATGCCATTGCTCGCTTCGATCAGGTTACCGGTGTGACTGACGCCGATCGCGATCTGGCTTTCGCTAACATCAAAAAAGCTTGTCATCATTACGATGTCGAAATCAGTGAGAAAAGTTGGCACGAATTGGGTAGCAAGCCACATACAAAGAATAACTCGCATCAGTCGAAGGGCTGATTGTTATTTGCTCGTTTCTAATTTGGCAATCATAGTATCGAGAACGGTGCACTGCTGATCGATTTTCTGGCTGGGTAAAAGCCCCGCGCTTTGGTCTCGACGGTGCCGTATCTCGTCGCTAACCCGTTCACGCACCAATTCACAGAGATTGTAGCCTTGACCGGCGGTATAGATAATATTGCCTGTCGCAGAGAATTTGTTGTCCGAAGTTGCATTGTCTGAACGGCGGAAATTAATGATTTCGCCAAGTACTGATTGCGATAATTTTGCTTGACCGTATATTGGTTCGCGGATATATGTTCTAAACAGTACCGCTTTCGCCCGCTCCCGTTCACAATTTTCCAGTTCGACCTGGGCGTCGAATTTGCTTGATTGGTGTTCGTAGATAGCGATTGTCGACGTTTGCTCCTTTTGTTTGACCAGTAATGAAGTGTAGACTAATTCATGATTACGGTAAGTCTGCAGGTCGACAGTTGCGACAGCCGGAAAGAGCTTTTGCAATCTGGTTCTGACTAGGTGAGCCGTGACGGCTGCACACGCATTGCTGAAAAATGGACGAGTGATGATTTGAGATGCGGCGATCATATTGAGAATGGTGCCATTTCCATCCAATAATTTGTTGTTACGCAAAACCGCCGCGGCATTGATTGAGTTACCAATCAATCCAACTGTGTTGCGGCATACGCCAATCGTATCCAGAACGATTTGGTAAGTGCCTAATCCAGTCGTTTTCACTTGCAGGTCTATATACTCGGAGAGAGCCATGTTGCGGATGTCTTTAAGCAGTCTCAGCTCTGCTTGCTTAACCGCCGCATCTGGCGGGGCAAGCGTTTGTATGGCATTGCCGTATGCGCAGATCAGTGCGTCTATCCTGTTGTTCAGCTCGAGGATGCGTTTGTTCAGTGTATGCTGATCGAGACCTCGTTTGCGCAATTTGACATGTCGTAGTCCGTCTACTGCTAACTCGCTGCTGCCCCCGAATATACCTACACCTTGACCAATGATTTGCGGGTAGAGGGTGGCTGCAATCTGTGACGGTGGCACTTTGTTGTGCACCGTTTCTGGTGCGAAGACCTCGACTCCATGCTTTTGCATAAGTGTGAACTGAGTCACGTCTTTGGTGTGAGCGGAAAATATCGCGGCGGCGGCGATCAGTCCACCTTCAGTGGGAGCGCCATTGCCGAAATCGGTGAGAAACTGTCGTCGGTCTCGATTGAAGCTTGGATCAACGCCTTCTTTGTGCAGTTTTGCATTGACCTTTTCGATCTCCAATTCGTGCCGCAAAATTTCTCGGGCGAGTTCTTCTGTCGATGCCTCCTGCGCAAATACTGATGTTTGCGTTATCAAGAGAGAAATCGAAATCAGGATACTTCGCACGGCGCCTCTAAAGTAGGATTTCATCTGTATCTTTGATTATCGGCTGTTTGGGACTGAATTTGCCTCTTTTCATCCGGGTTTTTCCACTGTTAACTCCTCTGTAATCTGTGGACTAATAGCAGAGGAGTGGAACACGGTATGAAGCGAGAAATTTCAAAAGCGCCGATAAAGCAGAATCAAATAGCGAAACTGGTTCCCTATGCCGCGTGGACCTACTTGATTGGCATGCTCGGCTATCTGGTAGTTCTGGCCGTGAAAGCTGCTCTCGCCGGCGAAATGGTCCTTGTCCTGATCGACTTATTTGCAATTCTCACGGCCGTCTGGTACTTCGGAGGGTCGTTGTTAGCCATTCCGATGGGGCTCGCTTTCAACCAGGGATTCAGACCAGATCGGGTGCCGTCACTGCACTCCATGCACTGGCGCGTTCTGAACTATTGGAATATTTTGCCTCTGCGCAAGAATATTACCTGGGCAACTGTGACTGGAAACTTTGCCCTCACGCTTTCGGCCATGGGCAGGTATCAGGATGCTGAAGCGACTTTGAGACGCGGCGTTGCCGTGATCGAAAAAAGCAGACGATGGCAGAGAAATTTTATTGGCGCTTTGCTGGTCAATAACCTGTCTTACATTGTCTACAAACAGAAGCGTTTTGACGAAGCCGAAGAGTTGTGTCTGCGCGCTCTCGAGATTTGCCAAAATAGTGGGAATTCTGGTAAGGCCTTCAGTGCCTTTCCTCTCTTGAGTCGGTCTCTGATCGAAGTGGCGCGCGGAAATATTGATGACGCCAAAAAATATTTGGCCGAAAGCATCGAAATTCTCGAATCGAATGAACATTCATGGGCGATCATCAGAGACAGTTTGCTCACTGCCCGCACTAATGCATACCTTACAGCCATCGTCATTCAACTGAAGCAAGGCGACACGGCAGCGGCTCAGCATGTCTGGGAAAAAATTGCAGAAGAGCAAGCGGGCGGCAGCATGCGTTTCAGCATTGGTTCAATGGCTATACTTGTGGATGCTGCACAGCAGTTCGAGAAGTTGGGAGATTTTTATAAAGCCGATTTGACCTTGCAAACTGCTTATAGTATTGGGCGTGAAATACCCGATAATCCTGATAGTTTGCATGTGCAGGATTCATTCCAAAAATTGTTGGAAGTCTCTGGTCGCGGCGATGAAGTTGCCGATATGCGTCGCTGGATCATGCCCGCCTCACCAGAACTTACAGGGCAGACGCAGATCGGGTTGCAGCCATGAGGAGAGTGGTGAAGAAAAATGGATGAGCGTTTCGAATTAACCACCGAAAATGATCCTGCTCGCCTGGTCGAGCGCCTGAAAGCGGTGCTCGAAAAACATGCAACTGAATGGAAGAACTACGACATCGAAATCGAAGAAGACGCTGTCTTGATGCAACCGCGATTCCGTCTGTTCTCATATCCATGGCCGATTTTCAAAGTCGACCTGGCTGCAGAAATTGAGAAAGTGACAGAAGGTCAGACCAAACTAATGGTGGACACTAATATAGGTCCTAGGGTGAAGACTTTCGCGATCGTCATTGCTTCGGTCTCGATCATTTTCCAGGTCCTCTGGTTCGTCTTTTTCCCACCGCATGAAATGAAACAGTGGTTCAGCTATGTTGTGATCAATGCGTCGACATTGCTGTTTGTTCTGATCACTGCTTTGCAAAGTCATCGTCGGTGTGTCGCCGAACAAGCAAAACTCGTCGCAGTGATGCGGCAGATGTTTGAAGAGCTTTAGGCTATTTCGTTGGTTTGCTGCTCGCCTTAGCGTCTTTGTCGATCAGCTGCTGAAACTCTGGTGACAGCTTGATTTGTGAGGTTTTATGCTGACCAGCCAGGTAATCTACCACAGCCTTGAACTGCAGCTGTTGCGCCAGTCCATTTGAAATTTCTTGCTCGACTTCGGCAAGCGAGATCGGTCCTTTGCCCTCTCGCGCCGTGCACTTGATGATGTGATAGCCGAATTGCGTTTTCAGAACTTGAGGATAGACCTGTCCTACTTTCAAACTCTTCACTTTGGCTGAGAATTCCGGCTGCAGTTGCTTCAAATCTTTGTAGCCGATGTCTCCACCATTTTTCAATTTTTTGACAGCCGGATCGTCCGACAATGTATTGGCTAATTTAGCAAAATCAGCTCCTGGCTTGAGCGCCTGGGCGAGAGCCGCTTTGGCTTTGTCTAGCTGTGCTTTTTCTGTTTCTTTGATCTTCGCGTCTAGCTCTTTGCCGCTCAAGGACGGATTTTGCGCTTTGACCTGAGTGGCTACGCTCGGGGCTCCTGGCGCATCTTTATCGGGAGCGGCGATGATAATTTGGCTCAGTCGCACGCGCTCGCCGTGCTGAAGCTGCTTTTCATTCAACTTATAAACTTTTTGAATCTGCTCGGGCGATGCCTTAGGCGCTGATTTCTGGATGTCATCGATAGCCATCATAATCAGTTGCCGGTTAATCAGCTGAGTCTGCGCCTCTTCCGGCGTGAAGCCACTCTCTTCTAAGTAGCGCTTGTACTGCGGTGTGCGCTTGATCTCCATGTACTTGTTGAAGGCGCGCGTAGTGTAACCGCTGGCACGAGCTTTGGCGATGAAAATCTGTTGATCGACAAGCTCATTGAGCAGCGTTTGTTGAGTTTGAAAAGCGCCGTCTTTTAGAGCCAGTCCCATATCGAGAATTTTTTGATCGAATGCTTCCGGGGTAAGATTGTTTTCCTTCATGTAGTTTTTCAGCACGTCTCCGGTTGCTTTCTGGGCTTTGTGAGCCGTGGCAAGGAGTCTATGCTTTTCGTCCGAGGTCAAAGTGATATTGTGATTTTTGGCATCATCGAGTAATTGCTTTTCTACTTCAGGCCGGGCTGTCACAAGTGCCTGAGTTTGTGCCTCACGCATTTTAAATTCGTGTTTGTAATCGGCGACCGTGATAGGAGATCCGTTGACGGTGCAGATCACCAGTTTGTCTGGCATAGTGTCGATTTTGATCTTCTTGCTGGCGGCGCTGATTTCCGGTAGATCATCAACAGCCAATCCGGGAGTCGAGGCCATTGGAGATGTTGCCTCGGCAGACTTGCTTGCGGCTGCCCCAGACTTCTCGGCGTCGGCCCCGTTCTTGCCTGAGTCTGTCTTGCTTACTTCGCCAGATTTGGTGGCATTTGACTTGTTTGTATCCGTCGTGGCGGTGTCCGACTTGCCGGCTTCAGACTTTGCCGGGTCGGACTGCTTAGCCTCGTCGGTTTTTAGCTTATCGTTTTTGGAACCTTTATCGGTGTCAGTGCTTGTTGTAGTGTCGGCACTCTTCCCTTTGTCGGTCTGCGTTTCTTTGGTGGTCTCGGTTTTGGTGTGGCTGCCACAACCAGCAAGGGATACGAGAATGCCCAGGGACCAGGCCAGGGCGATGTTGCCACGAAAGGTGCTTTGGCCTGACATTGGCGTCTTTTTCACTTTACTGCTCCATATCTAACTGGCTTTCTCCTGATAATTTGCCACCATAGCACTAAGCAGCTCTTCCAGCAAACTCAATTGTTCGGGCGGAGAAACGCCTTGCGAACGAACCAGTATATACGGGGTCGGTCCATGACCACCAGCCTGTCCTGGTTTGTAGGTGGTTCTCTGGGCGAGGTGCTTGGGCAGGCGGGTTTGGATCGGCAGCCATTGCTGCAGGCGGAAATTGACGTGCAGGCGAATGCCCTGCGCTTCCGGCTTGATCGCGCTGACCGAGGCTTTGTTGGCGAGCAACCGCAGGCGAACGACCGAAACAAGTTGCAGTGCTTCCTGTGGCATATCGCCGAAGCGATCTTTCCATTCGTCTACGAGCATATTCAACTGTCTTTCTGCTTTTACATCCGCCAGGCGCTTGTATTCGATCAAGCGCTGGTCGTTGTCGGCGATGTAAGACTCGGGCAAAAATGCCGTAACGTTGATATCCACCTGTGTTTCTGTATCGGCGCTGACGCTTTCGCCCTTCAATTCCGCGACAGACTCTTCCAGCAATTTGCAATACAAGTCGAAGCCGACCGCGATCATATGTCCGTGCTGTTCGGCCCCGAGAATATTACCGACGCCGCGAATCTCCATATCGCGCAAAGCGATTTGATAGCCTGAGCCCAGAGACGTGAACTCTCGAATTGCTTTCAGTCTGTTCTGAGCGGTTTCGCTCAAAACTTTTTGCGGGCGGTACAGGCAATACGCATAAGCTTGAACATCGCTGCGGCCAACCCGTCCGCGGAGCTGATACATCTGAGCTAAGCCGAGCTTATCGGCTTCATTGATAATGATCGTGTTGGTATTGGGAATGTCCAGTCCTGATTCGATAATCGTCGTGCAGACAAGAATGTCGAATTGATGGGCCATGAAATCGAGCATGACGTTTTCCAGTTCGTGCTCCCCCATTTGACCGTGACCAACGATGATGCGCGCTTCCGGTACCAATTGTTTTAGTTCAGCGGCAATCATCTCGATTGATTCGACCCGATTGTGGACGAAGTAGACTTGCCCACCGCGCTCCATCTCGTGCAGAATAGCCGTGCGCACAAGAGGCAGTTTGTATTCTCCGACCAGAGTTTTGATCGGTGCGCGATTGGTTGGCGGCGTGTTGATCAAGCTCATGTCGCGAGCGCCCGATAGCGCCATGTGCAAAGTGCGAGGGATGGGTGTGGCCGACATCGTCAAAACATCTACCATCACTCTCAGTTGTTTCAGCTTTTCCTTGTGGGCGACACCAAAACGTTGCTCTTCGTCGATGACGATCAACCCCAGATCCTTGAAGGCAATATCTTTTTGCAGCATGCGGTGTGTGCCCACGACCACGTCGCATTCGCCCGTGGCCAATCTCTGCACTACTTCTCGTTGCTCTTTTGCGCTGCGGAAACGGCTTAATAAGCCAACCTTGATTGGATAAGGCGCAAAGCGTTCGCTCAAAGTATTGAAATGCTGTTGGGCTAAGATCGTCGTCGGCACAAGTACGGCCGCTTGTTTGCCGGACATGATTTCTTTGAATATGCCGCGAATGGCCACTTCCGTCTTGCCGAAACCGACGTCTCCGCAAATCAAGCGATCCATCGGTTTGGTCGATTCCAGATCTCTTTTGGTGTCGACAATGGCTTGCCATTGATCCGGCGTTTCCTCGTAAGCGAATGCTTCTTCCATCTCGTATTGCCAGGGCGTATCGGCACTGGCTGCGAAGCCTTCCTGCTTAGCCCGCATGGCATAGAGATTGACCAGATCCTCGGCCACCGCTTTGACTGATTTTTTGACGCGACGCTTCGTCGTTTCCCACTCGGCGCCACCCAAGCGTGATAATCGCGGCGCACTATCACCGGCACCACGATAGCGAGAAAGCATGTTGATCTGGTCGACCGGCACGTAGAGCCTGTCTTCGCCGGCATACTGGACGGTCAAATATTCACGCTGCTGAGTGTCGACCGTGATGCGTTGGACGCCGATAAATTGGCCGATACCTTGTTTGATGTGCACCACATAGTCGCCGACTTTGAGGTCGGCAACCGACGTAAAACGTTCAGATGATTTTTCTACACTCGGACGCCTGTAGACTGTCGGCTTGCGTTTCAGACCGAACATTTCGGTATCAGTGATCGAAACCAGCTGCACATCTTCCAGACGGAAGCCGCCTACGAAGCCGTGTCGGGTGACCCATACTTCGTTGGCTCCGGGAGAGCCTGAGCGCACATATTTGATCATGTCGCCGAGGATGGTACCGGCCCCGCCTGCTGATTGGTTCGAGCTGATCTCGGCGGAGGTGATGATGTGTCCGGCTGAGTCGCCGTTGGTGCCGGTTTTGTCACCATTTGTGGTGGCTTTGTCGGCATTTGCCGGAGTTTTATCGCCGTTGCTGGCAGCTTTGCCACCATTTGCTGCTGATTTGCCGCCGTTGTCAGCCGGCTTGTCGTCGTCTGCTGAAGCTTTTTCGGCGTTGATATAAGTGTCACCAGCGGTAGCGTTTTCATTCGGACCAGGAATATATGCCGAAGGACAATCCCACTCCTTGAGCAGTCCCATCAATCTCTGAGGTTGTTCAGTCGAAATCAGGACGCGATGTCCGTCTCTGCGCCAGGCTTTAATTTTGTCGACCAGCAAATTCATTTGGTTGCCGAATCGCTCGATTGGATGGCAGTCGAATTTGACGACCGAATTTATCGTTTCATCTTCGAATATGGGCAGGGTCGACAAATAGACTCGTTGTTTTGATTGAGTCAGCTGAGTCAATTCGGCGGCAGACATATGCAGAGGTCGTGGCAACGGCAATAGGCGCCCGGTCGTCAGTCCTTCGGAGAATGAAGTTTCAAGCTTTTTCTCGTAAGACTGCAAAGACAACATGAGCGTATCCCACTCATCGAAGAGCAAAAGCGAATGATCGGGAATGTAGTCGGCCAGAGTGCAAAAGCGTTCGTGCACATAGGGCGCGTAATATTCGGACGACTCCGGGTAGGAGCCGATTGTCAAAGCATGCAAATCGTTTTCCATGACAGCGCGCAGAGTGTCGGCCGCTTGCTCGTCTAGTTTTGCCTGTGTTTCTTCGGCGACGGCACTCAGTTTTTCGGCAAGCGCTTCTCGGTCCGATTTTTCGCTGCCGAGAATGATCCAGTAGCGCGGCGGAATCAAGACATCATGAGCCTCTTCGACCGAACGTTGATTTTCGATATTGAAGACTCGGATCGATTCGATTTCATCGCCGAACAGTTCAATGCGAATGGGCATACCTGACGATGGGAAAACGTCGATGATATCGCCCCTGATACTGAATTCGCCACGCAGCGTGACCAGTGATTCTCGGGTATAACCGATTCTGGTCAACATTTTGGCGAAGCCATTCGAATCCAGGGTCTCTCCGACCTTCAAATGAATGTTGCTTCTTTGCAGAGTTTGCGGATCGAGCACGCGCTGCATCAGGGCACGCGCGGGAACGAGAACAAAATAAGGCTCTTTGGGCTGCCTCATGATGTGTTGAAGCAGCTCCATCTGTGGTGCCGTGTTGTCGGGACTGCTCAAAACCTGCTCGTAGGGCGAAACCTCAGAGGCTGGATAAAAGAACACCGGGTAACGAACCAGGTTGGCGAGTTCTTGCTGAAAGCGAGCACCGATATGATTATCCGGCACCACCATAAAGAACGGACGCTTGACCTCGTGCATCAACAAAGACAAGATCAAAGTTTTTGCTGAATCAGTCAGCCCCGAAATATTCAGCTCGCCCAATGATGCACGCGCCGTCCGAGCGAGAAGGCGCGCATACTGTGGACATTCTAAAAATCGTTGGTGGAGGACTGTGGCGAGAGCGTTTTCACGCATAGGTCTTTTGCCTTCCTCTAGGTTTCCGTAATTTCCCTGATATGTTCGTGTCAAGGCACCATTTGACCCGAACCAGATTCACCCAATTGCTGTCAAAGCGCCAGTCGACTAGCCTTTCCAGAAAATGGGGATGTATTATCGTAGCACAACTGCTTATCAGCTAGCTTCCCTTTGCTCGCCTTTGCTTCAAATATTACTGGCAAAGGTGGCGGCAGAGCTTATAATACGATCTGGCATCCTGTCATCTGGAGCAAAAAACTGCAAACACAGTGCACAGAAAGATTTACCAGGCCTGCCGAGAGATTGCTCGCGGTATCGATCGCTTTGGGCGTTCTAGTTTCTGAGCCGGTTCTAGCCCAGAAGCACGATGTTACGACTGCGACAGTTGACGACCTTTATCAGGCTCAAATCCACCTCGATCACGGTGAATTGGACGAGGCGCAAAAAGGCTTTCTGAAAATAATCGCCAAAGACCCGCAGTCATCGGACGCGCAAACTGGCTTGGGGCGAACTTATCTGCGTGAAGGTAATTTCGCGGCGGCGGAAAAACCCTTACAGGAGGCTCTCAAGCTGCAGCCCGGAGACGCCAATTTGCTCAACGATCTGGGCAATGCTGCCTATCGTCAAGAGCACTACGCGCCGGCGATTGCCTATTTCAAGCGGGCTCTGGAACATGCCGGCAACGACGCATACAAGGTGCATGTCAACCTGGCCAATGCCCTCAGTGATGCCCATCAGCTCAATGAAGCAATCAAGCATTTTGCCGCTGCAATCAGTCTGAATAGCGATTATGCTCCGGCTTACAATGGTCTGGCTAAAATGTACTATGACAACGGTCATTATAAAGATGCAGTGCAACAGGCACGCGAAGCGATCGCTCGAAAGCCCGACTACTCAATGGCTTGGTATCATCTTGGTGTAGCATTGGCGGCCGAGAATAAGATTGATGAAGCACGCTCAGCCTTCGAAGAATCTATTAAATACGAGAAAAACTCGCAATACGCCGCCGATACGCGGCGCATTCTGACTAAATTGAACTCCGCCAAAGTTGCCCCTGCCAGTGTTGTGAAACTGCTAGATAGCAGCAATTTCATGCCAAGCGTGGCCCCGGCTGATGTCGAGCGACTTTTGGCTGATCGGCAATGGGCTGCCGCCGAAAAGGCGATCGAGAGTCAGCTGCAAGAGGCCGACAGCGACCCTAATCTCTGGAATAACCTCGGTTTCGCTTTGATGCATCAAGCCGGCAGTTATGTCAGGGCTAAGAAAGCCTACGCCCGTGCGATCGGCTTGAAAAATGGTAACTTCGCCACTGCCAATTACAATCTCGGTCAGCTGTTGCGCTTGATGAATGACTCAGATGGCGCCGAAGCTGCTTTCAAAAGGGCAATTGAAAACGCACGCGTTTCCGGCACGACTTTTCCGTTGGCGCAGAATGCTCTGGGACTGGTGCTCAAGCAGCGTGGCGATTTTAAGAGTGCAGAGAGCGCTTATAAACGAGCAATTATGCAGTCGGGAGTGGATTTACCGGTAGCCCACTACAATTTGGCTATCGTCATGGAAAAGACCGACAAGACTCGCCAGGCGGTGGTTGAATACAGAGCGTATCTGAAGTTGGCGCCCACTGGGCTGAACGTTAAGCAGGCGCAGGCTCGCCTCAGTCGCCTTTTAGGTAACGAGCCGGGCTAATCGGCTGGACGTACGCTTGTCTCAAGCCCCGACCGGAAGACTGGACGTGTAACGCCTGGACGTAACGCTTTCGATGATGCTGGCGGCGTTGCAAAGGTACTTGTAGTACAATGCCAATTCCCGAGGCGGAACTATAGTGAAGACGCAAGAAGACCTAGAAATTATGCGCGCCGATGCGAAATCGCATCCTGACACGCCTGACGCGGCAACCGTAGAAGCGGTCTGCGCCGTGGCTTCCAAGCGCATTGCCAGCCCCGTGCCGGTGAACAAAACGCGAGTGGCAGTTTTGATGAGTGGTGGCGTCGACAGCAGCACCACTGCCTTGCTCATGCAGAAAGAAGGCTACGACGTAGTTGGCGTCACGGGTTGGTTGATCAAGTCCGGCAGTCGCTGTTGCGATACCGGGATGGTCGATGCGGCACGTGTCTGCGAACAACTGGGAATCGAACACCATGCCGTCGATTTACGCGAATTATTCAAAAACGAAATCATCGATCAGTTTCACCAATCATATGCGCGAGCCCGCACACCATTACCTTGTTCGCTGTGCAACACCTTGATCAAATGGGGTGCTCTTCTCAATTACAGCAAGAAATTGCTTAATGCTTCCTACATTGCCACTGGTCATTATGCTCGCGTCATTCACGGTGAAAATAGTTCGCGATTGGCTCGGGCTGCGGATCCAAAGAAAGATCAATCGTATGTTCTTTGGGGCATCACCATGGAACAATTGCGCTCGACACTTTTGCCTTTAGGCGATTACACCAAAGAACAAATTCGAGAGATCGCCAACGAACACGAGCTGGCTAGTGCCAATCGACCTGATAGTCAGGATCTTTGCTTCATCCCGCAGGGACAAACTGCGCAAACTTATCTAGCCAATTTTTTAATTGAAGCGCCGGGCGCAATTATTCATGCGGTTTCGGGCGAACTATTAGGCGAGCACAAAGGCACGCATAATTATACCGTCGGTCAACGCCGTGGCATCGGAGTTGCCGCTCAAGAGCCGCTTTACGTCACTTCGCTCGATCCTGATATGCGCATCGTCTATGTGGGACCGAAGGAGGCTCTTCTGAGAAGAGAGCTGACAGCGTCATTCACCAATTGGCTGGTGGATGAGCCACCGACCGAGCCATTTTCCGCGCTGGCGAAAATTCGATACAACAGTCCCGCCACCTGGGCAGTAGTGACACCGTTGCCGGATAATCAAGTCTCGGTGCGCTTCGAAGAAGCCCAGCCGGCAATAACCGCCGGTCAGGTTTTAGGCATCTACGACGAAAGCAATACCTTCGTCATTGGTGGCGGCTGGATTGACTGATCTCTCGTCTCTCACCAATTCACCATCCTCACCCCCCGATTCAAAATCCGCCTGGCATGCTTCTAGCTACCTGGTTCGGGATGCTCTTCGATGGCATGGACGCATCGATTTATACCTTGACGCTATTTCCATCTTTGTCTGAACTAATGCAAACAAACGAGCATGCTCTTGTTGCTAAAGCGGGGGCTGCGATCATTGCCGTGTTTTTGTGTGGCTGGGCTGGCGGAGCCGTGGTGTTTGGTATCATTGCCGATTATTTTGGGCGCGCCCAGACGTTATTAGTTACTGTTTTGTTCTATGCCGTTTTCACTGGTTTGTGCGCTACCAGCCATTCCTGGGAGCAGCTGGCCATCTATCGCTTTTTGGTTGGGGTCGGTATTGGCGGCGAGATTTCTGTCGGTGGTGTGATGGTGGCCGAGGCCTGGTCAGGTAAATCGAGATTGCATGCGACAGGCGTTCTGCAAAGTGCATTCCCTTGCGGCTTTTTTCTCTTAGCGGTAATCAATTTACTGATTGGTAATTTGGGTTGGCGTTATTTATATCTTGTGGGAACGTTACCTACACTTTTGACGATTTATATTCGCCTTAAATTGAAAGATCAGGCTGCGGCGGTGACCGTCAGGCAACAGCGGGCGGCAATCAGAAAATCTCCGCAACAGGCGCTTTCAGCTGATCAGGCGGATTTTGTGCGCTTCCCTCTGCTCGATTTGTTTTCGC
>CAJCHQ010000354.1 GCA_903970295.1 Bryobacterales bacterium | reverse complement strand
GGCGTTTCAACACCATCGGGTGTGCGGATGCTTGTGAATTTAATACCGAGTTCGCCCGACCGGCTGAGACGGCGTCCGGCTTCAGCTTCTGAAACCGTGCCGACAACTGCCGATCCCATGGGAATCGAGGCGTCACCCAACTGCATAGTCTGGCTTATTTCTGCTTCGACCAGATCGCCGGATTTGGCTACCTGAGTCGAGATCGGGGTCTTCAATCTTAACGGCAGCACCAGACCGGCTGGGGCATATCCGACATGACCTTGTCTGTAACCCTGACCACCGCCCCAACCTGGACCTTGGCCCGGTCCTGGACCTTGGCCCTGGGCATAATTTGGCTGCGCATTGTAATAGTTCTGCGTCGGCGCGCCGTAGTTCATTGGCGGCGGTGTGTAACTGCCGTATGAAGCCGCCGGTGGTGGCTGATTCTGATCGTAGGTCGCGAAAGCCGGGCTGCGACTCGGACCAATTGGCGCGCTGCTGTCATAAGTCGGTTGTTGTCCGACCAATGGGGATGCGTCCGGGGCAGGCTTTGCGTCGGCTAAATAGTTGGTGGCGGCGGCTGAGGAATTATCGATCACTGGTGAATGATTAGCATCGTCAAATCCCATGCCGTTTGCGACATTGACAGTTGGACCCTGGGTAGTCGCACCGGGCATCGGTGCGCCGTCCGAGTACGACGCCAGAGCTGGTGCCGCTGTTGGCGTAAATGCTGGTGCCAGCTCGGGCATTGGGGCTGCCGGCGAGCTCGTTGTAGCCACCGCGGCGTTACTGCTCGCCTCAGTTGTAGGTTTAATAGTGTTTGTGCCGCTCAAACTGCCGGCCCCTGTTTCTCCAGATAGCTGAGCTACGTAGTTTTGAATACTAGATTGGTCTTTGAGCGATCCTTTTATAGCGGCTGCCCATCGCGCCGCTAATAGGGTCGGTGTCGTTGACGCATTTTTAGCGTCGCTGGCACTGACTGTCACGACCTGATAACCGCCCACGGTGATCACAGGCAGCCCGTTGACATAGGCGACGCCGACTGTTTTCGGCGTTTTGTCTTTGGCCGCCACAAGCGCATTATCGAGTTGCTCTTGCACAAGTTTTGTCCGACTGGCCGAGGCGGCAGGCAGTGTGAAAACTTGTTGTCCTGCGATTCTGACTGCGCTGTCAGCGAGCACCATGCTCGGTGCCAGTAGAAAAGTTTGACTTAATAAAAATGTTGCGGCGATAACCTTCGCCGGAAAGGCTTTCGACATGCTCATTGTTGAGTACCTGCAATCTTGAATGGTGCTAAGGCGTTTGCCAACTAGGCAAATGAATTTAGCGCCGGGGTCTTCCCACATGCAGTGAGCCAATCTAGGGAGCAAGATTTGCCAACCAAGTAAATAGACATTGACCGTGTGTCAATGTTCCCATGAGCTAAAATCCTATTGTGCGTGGCAAGGTCAGTTGAAACCTATGATGGAATCAGAAACAAGCAGTATCGTTATCAGTCTCAAGGGGCGGGTCGCTGCCGTCACGGGTGCCAGCCGAGGCATCGGACGCTCGATTGCCCTGGCCCTCGCCGCTGCTGGTGCAAATGTCATAGCAATCGCCCGCAATTCAGAGCTGCTCAGAACTCTCGCATCGGAAGTCTCAGCCTCAGGCGGGCAGTGCCATCCATATACGTGTGATGTGAGCGACTTTCCGGCGTTGCACAAATGTCTGCTCGATGCCGGTAATAAGTTCGGAAAAATCGATATCCTTGTCAATAACGCCGGCATCTATCTCACAGATCCAATTAAGGATATGAATTTAACTGAATGGAATTCAGTCATGAATATCAATTCGACGTCGGCATTCGTGGCCACTAAAGTCTTGTTAGATGGCATGATGGAGTCCAGGTGGGGGCGCGTGATCTTCATTTCGTCGATTTCAGGCAAGGCTGGTGAACCTTACGGTGCGGCCTACTCTGCATCTAAATTTGCGATGATCGGTCTGATGCAATCGTTGGCTTTGGAAGTGGCCCGCTACGGAGTAACCGCCAATGCCATATGCCCTGGCTGGGTGGATACTGATATGTCTAAATCTATATTCAAAGACGAAAAGTGGTGCCGCCTGAATGCTCTCGCGCCCGATCAGGCGGAAGAACTATCGAGACTTTCTGTGCCGCAAGAGCGCTTGATCGAGCCCTCGGAAGTGGCGGCGATGACTTTATATTTATGCTCTGACTTCGCCCGCGGTATCACGGGTCAATCTATAAATATTTGCGGAGGTTTATCGCTACATTGAGTATGACGCTTGGCAAAATGCATGAACGGGCGCTGTTTAAGCAGACCTGGCTGCGCCTCGAGCGAGAAGGCGTAGTGACTTTGTCCTCTCCCTTACTGGCTCGCTACCAAGACATAATCGTGCATGCCTTCACGACTCGCCTTGGTGGAGAAAGTCAAGCACCGCTGGACAATTTCAATTTGGGCCGACACATAGACGATGAATCTGCACGTGCCGACGCGATGCGAAATCGCGAACAGTTGTGCCACGTTCTAGGCACTGATTATGCTCGATTAGTGGTGCCGGGGCAGGTGCACTCGGCGACAGTTGTATATGTGGACAAGCCTGTCGAGCGCTCCGTGTTGAAAGAAGTGGACGGTGTCACTACTAACGTGAAGCGATTGCCTCTACTTTTGCACTTCGCTGATTGTGTGCCCGTGATTTTATTTGATCCGACAAATAAGGCGATGTCCGTGATTCATGCGGGATGGCGAGGAACAGCCGGGCAGATCGTCAAAGTCGGCGCCGCTAAAATGCAAGAGATGTACCAGAGCAATCCGGCAGACATAAAGGCGGCCATCGGGCCGGCAATTGGCAGTTGTTGCTATCCGACGAGCGAAGCAGCTGCGACTCAATTAAGTGCCACCATCAGTGATGCGCGAGGGTTGATCAGTCGCACTGGAGATGATCGTCAACCGAGACCGGACTTGAAAGCGATCAATGCCATGCAGTTGCTGGAATTTGGTGTCGGCGAAGTGGATGTAACAGATGTGTGCACCGCCTGCCAGCCTGAACTTTTCTATTCCCATCGGCAATCCGGTGGCAAAACAGGCCGGCAGGGAGCGATTGCTGAGATTGTGTCTTAAGAGCAATTTCTGATTGCTCGACTGATCTTTCCTTTAACCGGCGTCGGCGCTAGATCTTTGCTTTAATAATAGATATATTTCTAGACTTATTTGGTTGTCCTTCGCTTTTCGGTTCAGAATAGAATTGCAAAACTGGGAGACTCTAGTCGGGGTTAAGTGATCGAGGTCACTAGATTGATCGTCAGTAGCCGCCGTGCGATTAGTTTCCTGATCACCGCTGCCTTATTGGCTCAGCCCGTGTCCGCTTTTGCCCAAACCCGTTACGAGCCGCTTTCCGACGGTCCAGGCTTTGAGGACGGAACTGATTCCGGTTCAGTGCCAAGTGGGCAGGGGGTAGTGCCGACAG
>CAJCHQ010000353.1 GCA_903970295.1 Bryobacterales bacterium | reverse complement strand
ATGCCGGCCGCCGCCAGCACAAAAGCGACAGTCGTCGAAGTATTGTAGTGCGGAATGCCGCTACCGCCAGTGCCGCTGCAATCCAGCAGAGAATCGAAATCGGCGAATAATTGAGCGCTTTGCGGTAAGGCCGTATCTTGCACGCTGGCAATGATCAAAGACATGATAGGCACTGTCAGTGCCTCCTCCGACACCGAGCGCAGATAGTGGCAGGCTACATCTTCAGGCAGCCGGCAATTGACCAGATCATCGATTTTTTCTTTAGTCAGCATGCTTCGACGAAATTCCTCAGCAAACGACTGCCCTCGGGCGTACCAATCGATTCGGGATGAAACTGAACGCCATAAATTGGTTTAGTTTTGTGCTCGAGGGCCATGATCAATCCGTGCTCGGCATCCCGCGCCGTGACCCGCAACACATCAGGGAAATGCTCTTCGGCGGCGACGAGCGAATGGTAGCGCATGGCTTCGAAATTCTGCGCCAAGCCGGCAAGAATTTTCGTCTCATGCTCGATTCTGATTTTGCTGGTCTTGCCATGCACTACTTGCGGTGCCCGCACGACGTCACCACCGAAGTGATGAACGATGCCCTGGTGACCCAGGCAGACACCAAGAATTTGCACACCCAACTCCGCCTGGCGCAAGATGATCTCTTTGCAGATGCCAAAATCAGACTCTAGGGACGGATGACCGGGTCCCGGGGAGAGCACGATCTTAGCCAACCCCAGCGCTTGCAATTGCGCGAAATCGATCGCATCGTTGCGAAAAACCTGAATCCGCTCGTCTGTCAGAGGCTGCAGCATCTGGTAAAGATTGAAAGTGAAAGAATCATAGTTATCGATAATGGCGATTTTCATCAGAGTGACCTCTGGGCTAGCTTGATCGCTTGCAAAACGCTTTTCGCCTTATTTTTCGTCTCGGCATATTCGAGTTCTGATTTCGAATCGTAGACAATACCAGCACCGGCATTCATATGGGCAATGCCGTCTTTGATGATGGCCGAGCGAATGGCAATCGCCCCGTCCATGTTGCCGCGCAAATCGAAATAACCGACGGCACCAGAATAAACCCCGCGTCGTTCGGGCTCGAGCTGGCTCAGCAATTGCATGGCCCGCACTTTCGGCGCACCAGATACGGTACCAGCTGGAAAACAGCTTTGAAAAGCTGAAAAGATCGATTGGTCCTCGGCCAGCTGCCCTGTAATCTCAGTCTCCAGATGCATGACATGCGTATAGCGGCTCAGGCATGCCAATTCACCGACTTTCACAGTGCCGGCTTGCGAGACGCGACCAAGATCATTGCGACCCAGGTCGACGAGCATGCGATGTTCAGCCATTTCCTTCTCATCGGTTTGCAGCTCTCTTCCCAGGAGCGCATCTTGTTCCTTGCTTTCGCCGCGCTTGCGCGTGCCGGCAATAGCACGCAACATCAAGCGTCCACCATGGCATTGGACAAAAGTTTCAGGCGATGATCCCAGATAAACGAATTCGGGAAACTTCAAGAAATAAGCGTACGGTGAAGGATTGGTCGCTTGCAACATCCTATAGATATCGATTGGCGGCGATTGAGTGGGCAAGGAAAAGCGCTGGGCAACGACAATTTGAAAGGCTTGCCCGGCTTTGATAAATTCCTTAGCCGCCTCAACCTGACTGATGAATTCTTCTCTAGTCACCGAAGTGCAGACATCGGCAAACATTTCTGCGCTGGTCAGTGGTTCCAAGTCCAATTTCAAAGGCTCTAAATGCCCGGGAGCAAGCATCTTCGAGAGGATCAGCCGAGCATGCTCTTCACCCCGCAAAGACAGTAATGTCACTCGCCGAAATTGATGATCGAAAACAACGACCGAATCATAGAGAGCATAGTAACCATCCGGAACGAGAGTGGGATCGATTTTCTGTTGCGGGATTTTCTCCAGATACTGGCAGGCGCCATAGCCCATGTAGCCGACCAGACCACCGACAAATGGAATATCGGAGAGGGCTTTGGGCAGATTGAGCGATGCAGGCAGAAAGCCCTCTGCCAGATTATTTCCCAGTGTTCCCAGGCGACTTTGAAACTGCTCGAGTATATCTTTTAAAAAGAGAACCGGATTGGTGACGGCGCGAGTTTGCTGGCCCTGAGTATTGCCTACAGTGGCTGCGCCATCCTTGAAAGACACAGTCAGGATAGGATCTGCCGAAAGAAATGAATACCTGGCCAATCGGGCATCGCCTTCAGTACTTTCGAAAAGGAAAGCATAACTTTCACTGCGCGCCAGTTTCTCGAAGAGACCAACCGGTGTGCCCAGGTCGGCTGAGAACGAGAGGGCGTAGGGGCGAGCTACATAATCTTCAGGCAGACAACTCTCATGCGTACAATTTTCCGCTGCAACAGTCATTGAAATAATCCTCGGATAGACAACAAAAAACCGCAGTAACCGATCCGGGTTAAACTGCGGCGACCTCGATAGTTAGTGCTCTGACAACTTTAGAAACACCAACCAGGCAAACGCTGACCCGGATAGAGCCACTGGCGCCACCAGGAAAATGCGTTTGGCAATGTGTCGACGTTCAACAAGGCAGTATCCTTTCCGATTTCCCGATCCTAACACGCGTCCAGACATTTGCAAGCGCTTGTAAAAAAGTGTGAGCAGAGCAATGCCCTCTCGTGCCCGCCGTCATGCGCTTGCCTCATGGCACGACAAAACTCAGCATCCAGATGAAGGCTAACCCGACAAAGACCCAGACCAAAGTAGCGGCAGTGCTTCTGGCCACAGCACCGATCTGACTGCCGCCTTCCGTTGTCTTTTCAAAACCGGCTGTGACAACCGATAAAATCGCCAGGAGAAAGAATATCAAAGGCCATATGAAATGCATGATGCGGATGTCGGCTTTGTCTGGTACTTTGGCAATAACCACTCGTAGTGGACGCACGGGTGGCTTGTCGAGAAGAGGCTCCGGCGGGTCGTTCTTGATGTCGGCGCCATCCTTCAACGCCACCATAAAAACGCTGTCGGCTTTGGCGCCGCATATCAATTTACGATTACGGTCGAAGCCGTGCACGAAGAATTCGCGAACCGTTCCTGTACCTGTGCGCGTAACACTCAAGCAATGAATGGCAAAGGGCAAGGGCGAGATTTCGTCATGCCAGAGACCGGACGACACTTTGTGAAAGGCTTCTTCAATCGAATCATTGGCACTTACACTACTGATGCCATTGAATTTTACCCCATCGAGAATCTTTCGAGCTGATGATTCATCGGTTTCGTAGAGTTGGACGGAGGGTGACATCTGCACTTTTGAGGCGGGATTGACATAGCTAACTTCGAGCATCTCGGTATCATGTACGGGATAGGCTTGGGAAGCCATATACCAGTTTTGCGCTTTCTGCTTGCACTGCTCAATTTTTTTGGCTACCAGCATCTCGGGTGCAGTGCTGGAGTATAGGATCGGGCCGTTTTCCTGCTGAAGTCCTTCCGGAATTTCCTGAAACCAAATTTCCTTGTACATCATCGAGCCAAAAAGAATGGTAAAAACGTCAGTCCATCGGTCTCCGATGTGGATAATCGGACACTTTGCCGACCCTTTGCCGATTCTCACGGCCACATCGTCACCTTCAATATTGAGCAATACTTGCTCGCCGGGAGTAGAGTAATTAGTGACTTTCTCTGCCGGTGCGGCCGGCACTTGTGCCGCGACTTTCTTCGCCTGCTCTTCGGCAGCGGGCGGCGGCGGAGCACTGGACGGCATCATCAAGAAAACGAAGACAACCAGGCCAAACACGAGAACGATGCCAACCAGAGGTGCGTACATCGGTGCTTTTGCTTTCAAGAGACTGATAAAGTCGTCTGACTGCTCGGGCATCGGCTGGGCTTCGACGACTCGCCTCAATTCAGCCGTGCTCATGCGGGCCGAAGCTCGACGCAGTTTCTGAGAAGCGCTTTGATCTTCCTCTTCCGCCAGACCATCTCCGTCATCATCATCATCGAGATACGGAGCGTGAACGTGCGGTGCTAATTTCAGCTGCTGCTGCTGTTGTGTGCTGCGCTGCAACTCCAACAGTTGTTCTCTCTGTGAACGCGGATCGAGAGCCTGCGGCTGATTGAGGTGCAAATGCTCAACTGCACCATCGGCAGTTTCACGCATGGCCTCGACTGAATTCTGCGTGATTTTTGCAGCACTTTTAAAAGTTTTGTCTGCTTCTTCACGGCGCCCGGCAAGCTCATAGGCCTTGCCTAATTTGAGAACGTAAGGGACCAAATCGCGATGCTTCTTGCCGAGAATTTTTTCGCCGACAGCGACTAGCTTCTCGTAGTGAGCGACTGCGGTATCGTATCTGGCCATGCCGAGGGCGCAGTCTGCCAGATTTTGCAAGCACGTGATCGTGTCTGGATCTTCGGGACCCAACGCCTGTTCGAGGATGGGCATTGCCTGCGAATAGATTTGCTCGGCAATAGCATAATCGCCTGCCCGAAAAGCCTTATCGGCTGATTCGACAGCACTGACAATTTCGCGAATTTCTTCTTCCGAGTAACTTCTAGGCATCTCTTAAGAGGCCAACACCAAGAGAGAGCAATTTAGACATACCCAAAAACGCCGCTTCATTCCCATTTTCAAGACTTTAGTCACCGGCGACCCTGGCATTTGCATTTCACTGCGAAAACAAGTGCAAAGCTGCTTGGAATCCAGGCTGGAGATGGGGCCAAACACTATAGTACAAGTTTACTCGTCCGTTCTCCCGAGCCGAACGTAAACAATCACACTTTTTTGCCGAGCTTATCCTCCTGGCACTTTTCGTCCTTGAGCCAATTTACCTCCACCCCTGAGGTGACGCGACCGCCGGCTAATCGAAGCTGAACAAATACAGTTTGTTCCTGAAAGTAACCAGAGTCTTGGGCTTGAAGAGGAGCTTGAAACGGTTGACTGTATCTTCGCTGCAAAGCACATAGTGCGGCGCTGACCCAGCTCGGCGATAACTTTCGACCGCCTCGACAGATGTCAGCACGGGTACCTCTTCACGCATATAGAAAGCGGCTGCCGGCGAGACTCGCTGGTAAAAAGCCAGATTGGCGTGGGCTTGACGTGCCAACTGCAAGAGGTCCAACAAGCCGGCGTGACTGGCCTGATAAGTGAGCATAAGTGCCGAAGGCACAAGCAATGCAGCGGCCAAAAGAGAGCCGAATGCTAGTTGATATACGGCAGTTTTGACCTGCTTTTTCCGCAGATTCCAGGCGAAAGTCGCGGTCGTGACAAGAAACGACGCTAAACCAAACCAGGTGATAGCCAGTGTAACCTGGTCGAGATTTTTGAAAAGTCCCTGAAACTTGAATAAGAAACCGGCTAACCCCAGAACTGATACTACATATAGTGGCGATGCAAATTTGCGCAGCGCCGGAGTTTTGAAGATGATCCAGCGATCCAACAAAAGTCCGGTAATCAGACACAAGGGTGGAAACGCAGGCAGGATATAGGTTGCCAACTTCGTTTTGACGGCATTGAACAGGAAAAGAACGACCACCGCCCAGCACGAATTGAAAATGAAGACATCGTTAGCAGTGGTTATTTGCTTTCTTTCGCGAAATGGCCGCATCAATAGCGGTGCGCTCAAAAGCAAAAGCAAAGACCAGGGAAAGAGCCCGCCTACCAGAATCGGCCAGTAAAACCACCAGGGATTGTTGGCGTGGTTGACGGTGCCAGTCAGGCGGCCCAGATGTTGATTGATGAAGAACTCCTGGGTGAATTGGCCGTGAGTGTCGCGATCTACAGCCAGATACCAGGGCAAGGCGATCAAAGCCACCAGCACTAACCCGAACCAGGGCTGCAGTCGCTTGATCAGAAGCCACCAGCCAGTTTCGAGTCGTTCGCGCAAGATCAATTTCTTGGCAAATTCGTAGACAATCAAACAAAAAGCAGTCTCACCAACCAGAACAAAACCTTTGAGCAATATCGAAATACCAAGGGCCGCATAAAAGGTAATCAGCCAGCGGGGGCGATTTTCACGCCGGAAAAGCAGCAAGGACATCATCGCCACTACTGTCACCGTAGTCAGTGGCACGTCAGTGATGGCGATGTGACCGACGACCAGAAATAACCCGCTGGTAAGCAATGCCATAGCCGTTAGAAATGCCGCGCGCCTTCTCAACAAATACCGACTGAAGACATACATAGCAAGCGGCGCCAGCATGCCGCTTATAGCGACAGGCAGGCGCGCACTAAAAGGCGATATGCCAAATAATTTAAAGCTGCCGGCAATCAACCAGTAAATGAGAATAGGCTTCTCGAAAAAATTCTGGTAGTTCAAATGAGGCGTGATGTAATTACCCGACTCCACCATTTCGCGTGCGCCTTCGGTATACAGCCCGTCGCTTGGATCGAGGATGCCGAAGGCAGAAAGACCCGGCAGAAAGGCCAGAGATGCCAGAACTAGAAGAAGAGCCAGATTGTGCCAATCGCTTCGACTCCAGGTGCGAATGCATGCAGTTTGGGCTGTCGAATCTCTGGGGGCGAGGGCGTCCAAGTGCAAATTACCGGCGAATAGAATCAATGCTGCGAGCCAAATCGTGCAACCATTCGCCCGGATGACCATAGACAACCAGAGCGCAAATTGCCACCCAGATGATTAGGGTCAGCTGAATCGGGCGATCGCGCCAGACGATATCTTCCGGTGCACCAGTGACGCCACCTGTGTCGGAAAGATATTGGTAGCGCATAATGCCATAAAGGACGATGGGCACGGTCAAAAGCATCCACTGTCCATGAAACGACTGGAACGAGTAGAAAGTGTAGGCCGTGAGCAAACTGGGCGCGATCAAATTTTCCAAGCGAGTGACCAGGGTGAGCGTATATTCGTTGAGAACCGAGCGGTGACCGGCAGAAACCCCAGCCAGGAGAGTAACTTCATGCCGACGCTTTTCCAGACCAAGAAAGAGCGCACCAAGAGTGGTGCACAGCAAAAACCAGCCAGAAGCTGCCACATGCACAGCTACGGCCCCGGCGACCGCGCGCAAGACGAAACCGAAAGCGATACACAAAATATCGATTACCACCAATTTTTTGAGCCAATAGGAATAAGCAAAGTTCAAGGCGATGTAGGCCAGACAAACGAAACTCAAGGTCGGCCGCACGTAAAATGCCAGTGCCAGCCCGGCTAGGAAGCAGAACATACTCAAAACCCAGGCGCTGCCTGTGGAAATTGCACCAGAGGCGATCGGTCGAAATCTTTTGCTTGGATGCAGACGATCAGCCTCCAAGTCATTGAGGTCGTTGACGACGTAAATACCGCTTGAAATGCTGCAGAAAGAGAGGGCGCAAAGGGTTGCTCCAAGAAGCGCGCCACTATCCGAGAATTTACCGGAAAACAAGAGGGGGGCGAAGACTATCAGGTTTTTCACCCATTGTTTCGGGCGCAATTGCCGGACCAGCACGGCCAGGCTGAACGCCTGCTTCGTTTGCCCGGTTTCGTTCGTAGATGACGTGCTGGTCAAGAGTTCGGTCCTTTGTTCGGCGGCGAAAGGGTGCCGCCCTGGGTCGAGCCTGCCGCCCTCCCTTAATGTAGCACCGACGACAAAGGCGAAAGTTTGCTTAAATGTAATTCCGGCGTGGCATAAACAAGCAACGACGCCTTTGTTGCGCGTTGCTAGCGACCTCAGCGACTAATCGCGAGAGGGGCATGAAAAGGGAATCAGAATGAAACAGGGAGTGCCGAAACGAGGAGCGACGATGGATCCAGAATCAATAAGATCTGGTGAAGACCGAAAGCTCTGGTTGCAAGAAGTTACTGATAATTTTCATTTTCGCGATACGTTTTGTCTGCCTGATAATTTGATGCAATTGGTCGCCGAAACGAAAAAAGATTTACGGGATGTTCCTGTACTCGATCCCGATCAAAAGATCACCGACGCCTTTTCCAAGCTGGAAAACGACAAGCTGCTCGAAAGAGACCACAAAGATTTGATTTGGAAATGCCTGGCACTAGTCCGGGGCAATTTCGCCAAATTAGACAAAACGGCCTCCAGCGGTCCTCGCGCCAAAAGTTACCAGTGGGAAATGAATTGGAAGCACACGCGGGCTGAAGTCAATCAGGTGTACGAGGCAGCAATACTGCTCAATCTCTCGGCAGAAAATACGCGAGACGCAATGATCGCCTCGATTTTCTCCGACTCGATCAAAAATCGCACTAATTTTCTCATTCACAATGTGCATGGTGCTCAGGGAGCCGCCTGGGCGTTATCACAACTTTTAGATCTGGACGACGAAAAGAATGTGGATGCGATCAATCGCATCAGTCGTGCTATCAAAGAACATCAAGTGGCACCACCAGGTTTCATGGGCAAAGTGGTGGCTGTGCAAATTTGCAATGCCGTGGGTCTCTCGCCCGAGTTGCTGGAAGCCGGTCAGGGCAACTTCGGCTCGG
>CAJCHQ010000352.1 GCA_903970295.1 Bryobacterales bacterium | reverse complement strand
AGCACGGTGCGCCACCAGTCCCGTTCCGGCGGATTCTGGTGAGGATCTACGGTTTCATCGCCGAGCAACACTTCAATGATGCTCTCAAGATCAAGCCCAACGCTGTAAATGTCCGGCTGCAGCTAGCGGCACTGTACAAGCAAGAACATAAATCGAAAGAGCTCTATAACCAACTGCAAGAAATCAAAACGAAGGATCCTGCAACAGCACAAGTTCAGCAGGCATTTCTGACTCTATATAGTCAGGACAAGAAACGTCCAGACCAAGCAGCGCGGGCCGCACTCGTAGTGCACCAGATGGGTACAATTCAGACTCAAGCTCTGGCATCGGCGAAGGCGTCTGGCTGGTTCAATCCGTTTACGACGCAAGCTACGACAGCGCCTGCGACCGCGGCGACACGTCCGACAGCAACTCAGCAGGAGGAGACCGATTCACGTGCTCTGAAACTAAAAGCACCAGAAGAGACTGCAACAGCAATCGTCACACCGGTCACTGAAACCCCGACTCAGAATCAGTCCACTACCGAAAACCCCAAAGCCTCGACCAAAGAAGTAAGCATCAGCCCGCTAGGGGTTTTCAGCAGAATGCTGTCCCCACATAAAGCAGCGGACAGAGCCGAGGCGGCTAAAAAATTACGACGAGAACAAGAACAACAACAGATGGCTGAACGCGAACGCAATCGCCAGCGCTTGGAACGTGAGCAGCAAAGAGTCGAGCTAGCACGCCGCCAGTCATCTCAAGGGCAAAGAACTGCCACCAGGCATGGTGCTCAACCCGTAATCGCTGTGGCTAAGCCTGCTCAATCTAAACTTGCGGGACCGGCCTTGCGAACCACAGCTAAGAAGATCAACGGCAAGTCCGGTGAAGCAAAACCAGGAGAAGCTAAGGCGATCGAAGCTAAGCCACTCGAAGCCAAAGAAAGTAAGACAACGGTCGAGCCCAAAGAAACTGCTAAAGAAGAAACGGCCTTCGAGACACCAGAAGCAGAACCGGTGAAACCGAAGAAGAGGAAATCCAACCCGTTCAACCTGGTCGGTGTCACTCCATCTAAGATGCCGGGAGAACTCGATCGACCAGGTGAATCGAATTCGGAAAACCAGCCGAAGGCAGCGAAGACAGTGCAGGCCACGTCGAGTTTGAATCGGGCGAACTTGCCTCGCGAAACAATGCCGCCACCAATGCAAGAAGCCCCGCCACCCAAGCCGACTAAGCAAGCGCGTTCTCACGGTGGCGGCGGCCTAGTGCCACCACCACCGCCTACAATAGTCTTTCCGGGCAATTTCTACCCTGGCGGAGGATACCCTCCGCCTATGATTCCAGCTCAAATGATGGTGCAACCACCTGTGGTGCAGCAGCAAGCCCCTCGAAAGAAAATGCGGAGAGAGCCCCCGCCTGAAGAAGACGAAGACAAACCAGCCGCAGCTGCAGCCCGCAAGGGCGACGACGATTGGATGATCGAATGGGGCGGTACCAAAAAGAAGAAGGCTAGATTCGCCGATTAATCTAACTTGCGCTTGCTAAAAAATTCAGCTCGAACTAACGGTTGCTCAAGCTATCTGTTTTACTGGCTGCTGCATCGGCTTTCTTGTTTTTGACGGGACCGCTGCCATCGGCGGCGTCACGCTTGCCCTCAGCTTTGCCCTCACTTTTATTATTACCTTCTTGCCGCCGGAGAGCGCGCGCCATCTGTTCATTAAAATCACGCCGCTTCTCTTCCATGGCTGTGTGCACATCTTTGAGCTTACCCTTTTGCTCTGGAGTGAGAATGGCTCTGATTGCCAGGAAATCACTCATTTGCAGATCTTCCATTTCGGCATGAATCTGTCTCATCTCTTCCGATTTTTTGCGAATCTGAGCGTCGGTTGAAGTGCCATCAAACATGAGGTCAGACAGCTGTTTGCCGACTTCTTGCAGACGGCGGCGAACATCACGAGTCTTCGGTCGATTCTCGCTGCGAATCTGCTCAATTTTTTCTTTCTGATCGTCTGTCGGGTTCAATAGCGAGAAATCCATTTCGCCGAATGGTCCGCCTCTGTGACCCATGCCCTGATGCAGGCCTTCGGGTCTGTTTGGTTTTGCCCCATCTGCATTTTTTTTAGCACTGGCATCAGCCGTGGTGCTGCTGGCAGCTGCGGGTGGCGCAGGCAGCTTGCGAGTCGGTGGCGGCAAAGTTGCTCCATCCGGGTTTTGACTGATCAAAATATTTTCTTGGTAAGTTGGGGCGCTCGAATCATCTGCACTGGCAGGCATACCTATTAAGCCAGCGGACAAAGCTAGCAAACAGCCAATTTGTCGGGCGAGTTTGACGCGCAGCCACGTCCTACAACTTGATCGCATACAATCCATCCTCGTCTGTTGTGATGCCAATCTCTTCGGCGATATTGCTTGATTCTGGCTCGGAGAATGCAACCAGGCTTTGTTTCTGATTATCACCTTCAACCGACGAATTGCCAATGGCAGCCGCCAGCGCATCTCGATTTCGGTCGGCGCTTAGTGCCGACCCTGCTCCCTGCCTCTGACTGGCTCCAGCATCAGCCACTCTAATTCTCCTGCCCGCCATTTTGCTGGCCGGAATCGTTTGCTCGTTGACCTTGTTCTTTTCTGCTTTAGCCGATTCAGTTTTGCCTGACTCGTCACTGCCCGACTGCTCTTTGCGCGGGGACGCCTGGCTATTCTCAGCACTGGCAGTCACAGCCTTATCGTTCGAGTTGAGTCTGGTATCGGTACCGGCAGTATTGTTCGACGCCACATCGAGCGCCGGGTGATGCAAGAAGAATTGAGTCACCAGGAGTGAGAGAACCAGAACGGCAGCTGCGGCCGCAGCCCAGGCGGCTCGACCAAAGCGCACGACTTTGCCAGCACTGAAGCCATTTTCATCGCTATTGGAGTTGCTCAAACTGCCAGCTTTGTTCACACCACCTGCCGTGTTGATGGCACCACTGTTCTCGCGACTGAGAATCAATTGCTCGACCCGATCGGCGAAATCGACTGTGGTCGACATTTCAGGAAGCATTTTTAAAGTGGCCACCAAACTACCGATTGAGCTGAGCCGCTGGCGACAGACGGGACATTCAGCCAAATGGCTTTCAATCGTAACCTTTTCGTCAGGACTCGATTCGCCATCGTGGTATGAGTCCAGCAACGGAATTATCTGTTCACAGTTGTGGGATACATCAGTCATCTCGATCACCTCGATGCAGTGGTCACAGTCGTAAAAGAAAAATACGGATCGAGCAATTCGCGCAGCTTCTGGCGCCCATAGTGCAAGCGCGAACGGACAGTGCCGATTCTTTCGCCGACGATATCGGCAATTTCTTGATAAGAAAAACCTTCGATATCATGCAAAACGAGAACCACTCTCTGGTTTTGCGGCAGCTTCTGGAGTGATTCGGCAACCACCTGGCCTTGCTCGATTGATTCCAGCAATTGAGCAGGACCTGGCATTTCGTCAGGTAATTGGTTGAGTTTGGATAGCGGTATATCCGACTGATCCCGACTCTGCGATTCGAGCGGCAGCATAACCAGGACGTCGTTCCTCCTTTGTTTCAAGCGCATCAAGTCCATACACAGGTTATGGCAAATGCGAAACAGCCAGGACGAAAACGAAGACTGATGCCTGAATTTGTCTAAATTTTGATGCACTCTCACGAATGTATCTTGCACTACCTCTTCCGCCTCCTCTACATTGCCCAGTATTCGAAACGCCGCGCTGTATACGCGGTTTTGATGCCTTCGAACCAGAGACTTAAAGAATGTGATCTCATGGGTCGTCAGAAATTTTTCGATTAGGGCCTCATCATTAAGGTCCACGCCAACCTCTCAATTGATTGGTTTCAACATATATAACGTCGCGAACGAGCAGAAAGTTCAATGTGGAATTACACATTAGTCACAGTTAATCTTACCCAGAAGCGATAGAATCTGCTCCTGACCACCACCATAGCAACACAGGAGCTCAAAGGGATGACTCTTTGCCGATCAGATCAAGTCAAGTGCCCCCGGTATTTCCTGCTCGCTTTTTTCTTGACAGTCAACCTGACGACCCGCGGATTTGCCGAAGACGTCAATAGGACCGAAGTGACGCAGAGCCCTACCACCCCAGCCCTAGGGGCGAGTAAGAAAAAGCCCGATTTGCCTAATTTCCACGAAGTGCATCCCTTCTTGTACCGGGGCGGTGAACCGAGCGAAGAAGGCTTGGCAGAGCTGAAGAAGATGGGCGTTTCGACCGTAATCGATTTGCGTGCCCCCAGTGAACGCAAAACCGACGAACCCGAGCAAGCCAAGAAATTGGGGCTGCATTACATCAATTTGGTGATGGACTCGCATGCACCGACTCAGGCGCAAGTCGACAAAATGATGAGCACGGTCGACGAGGCCAAAAAAGAGACTGAGGCAGGCGAAAAAAACAAAAAGGTTTTTCTGCATTGCGCCCACGGTTCAGATCGCACTGGTTGCATGGTTGGCATCTGGCGGGTGACCAGAGACGGTTGGGATTATCCTGCCGCTTATCAGGAAATGCGCAAGTATTATTTCGGACCGAAATTTACCAAATTGTCTGGGGCCGTCGAAGAGCGAGCCAAAGACCACGCCACCAATCCTGCCACCAGCGAATAGCTTGTCTGTTTTACTGATGAGAGCTTTGATTGGCTGGCGCCGTAATTGGCAGCGCGGGCGCAGTCAATGATTTCAGCTTGTCCTTGGCCATAGTCGACCAAGGATAGTAGCGCACGATCTCTTTCAGTGTCGCTGCCACCTTGGTGCTGTCACCAAAATTCTCACTGAGTTTGACCTGGTACCAGAGGGCTTGCCAATTATCAGGATCGAGGAAAAGTGCCTTTTCTATGTATTTCTGCATTTCCGGAAACATGCGCGAACGATAAAGCTGCACGGCGCAGTCGACATTCACATTCGGGTCATCTGGGGCCATGAGCAGGGCTCGATCGATCGTCTGTTTGGCTTCGCGCGTTTGACCGTTGTCGCTGTAGAGCAAACTCCAATCGGCCAGAACGCGCCCTTGCACCTCTGACGCTTTCGATTGTTGAGCCTTTTCTACAGCCTTGTTGAAATAATCGTATGCCGCTTTGGCGTGCTCGGGGCGATTCAAATCTTTGGCCATGATTCGACGCAGATTACCCAGCCGGCCAAGAATTTTAGCCTGCTCTTTGGGATCTCCGGAATTGTCGGCCGCGATCATTGCTTTCTGATAGGAAAGCTCGGCAGTGCGATAGTCGCGCTTCAAAATCAAAGCATTATCGCCGGCATTGAGCGCACGTTCGATCTCGTCGCGCACTTTGAAGCTGGGATTGTTTTGCAACATCAAGCGCTGGAATTTCCAGTCGATCGTGACGATGAAATTATTCCAGAACGGATTACCCAAAATCCCGGCTGCCGCATCTTGAAAGAACCCACCGCGGGTCACATTTTTGCTCTTGCTGACGGTTAAGCTGTCGGATGCACCGGGGTCTTTGAATGGATAAGTGAATGACACCTTTCGCACAGCGAAGCCGCTCACCGTGACATTGTCGAGATTGACCGTGCCCAATCTGATCGGTTGTCCATCCAGACCTGTGCCTTCGGTAAAGTGCTTCATGGCATTGGCATCATTGCCAACATAGTGGCGAGCCGCGGCAAAAGGCAAATGGTTGAAAGCAGCACCGGTATCAGCCAGCAACAACTGTGGCTCCTTGCCGTTCAAAAGAGCAGCAACGAATGGTGCTTGCTGAACAGCGAACGGAAGTGGTACCGCATTTGGTGGGCGCGCACCATTCTCCAGATCGGCAAAGGTAATAGACGGCTTGCTATAGTCCAATGTGACTAAATATTTGCTGATCACATTGGTGCCAATGATGCCGGCAATTGGCCGACCGAGGTGCTTGGATTGCGGGCTCAAGTCGATAATGCGCACAGGCACGTCATTGATGATCAAATGCCCGATTTCTAAGCGCTTCACGGTCGATGTTTGGGTCGACACTACACCCGAGATCGCTTTAATGTCGAATTCACCCTGCTTGGGCAGAAAGTGTTCGGCAGCAACTCGGCGATCGATGAGCGTGTCGCTGGCCCCCGTATCGAAAAGAAACTCGACTTCGTCATCGTCGTTGAGATGACCTTTGACGATAATCTCTCGCTGCGAGTAATCGAACGGCACAACGATATCCTTGGCCAGTCTGACGGTCCCACTCGAATCCGGACGATTGAATTGACTGTCGGGCACTTCCGCGTTGGTGTCGACATTGCTGAGAGTGGTTTCAGAGATCGTTTCACCGTCGACGTAACGCACCTGCTTGAACGGCCACAGAGTGCCGCCGATCGGTCGATACTCCGAATAATCGACGACAACGCTGGCGGTCTTTTGATTGCTGTCTTTTTGGATGCTGCCCGAAGGCTTTTCATCGTACAAAATCGCCACGACCAGATAATTGCTCTGGTCGAGAAACAAAGTTGTCGCCGCCGATTGACCAGGCAAGGTGACATCGATGGCAAAGACCGGCGACTGCTTGTACTGAGTGCGTCCGCGCAATTTGAAATCGTAATTCTGCTGCTGCCAGTGGCTGAGCAAAAACGGTTGACGCGATTCTTGGTCGCTCAATCTCTCCACTTCCTCAGTGGAAAGATCACTTACCGCTCGCCCATTCGATTGCCAACCACTAACGCCGTCGAAGGCGAGAATGGTTTGACGAGGCGGAGATCCTGGTGGGGCAGACTCTTGATTGGGCGCAGCTTTTTGCCCAGTCGCCGTGCTGTCTAGATCGATGCGCCAGCGAATACTTTCACGACAATTTCTATAACTGAGTGTGGTCCCGGCATCGGCCGCTAATTTCTGCTCACCATAAACGATTGAATTCTTTTCCATCTTTTGCAGCGCCATTTTGCCACCATATGCGTCGAGCGCTTTCTGGACCACTTCGTCGACAGTGGTTTCGGCAGCAGCCTCGCCTGCGGCTTGGGACGCTGGCGAAGTCGAAGACGAGGTGCTTGCAGACGAGCCCGCTGAGCCCGAAGCAGCCGACTGCGCAGATGCAGGAGAAGCATTTGCTTCATTGATGGCGGATTGAGCCATGACGGAGGGCGACGTCTGAGTCCAAGCCAGAAGCAAGGCCAACCAGACGCTAGTCTGGTTGAGTTTGTTCGCTCCTCGAGAGCCTTCGATTACTTGACAGCGAGAGGTGTGCATTGACCTACTGCTGGAAGGGTCAATTCAGGCAGTGCTTTTACGGTTTGATGCACTTTCAGAATTTGACTGATCAACTCTTTTACCTGAGCGAGGGGCACCTGATTCGGTCCGTCACTCTTAGCTACATCCGGATTTGGATGCACCTCCATGAAGACACCGTCACAACCCGCAGCGACAGCCGCTTTAGCCAGATGAGGGACATATTGTCTTTGACCGCTACTGACTGTGCCACCACCGCCAGGCAATTGCACGCTATGAGTGGCATCGAAAACCACCGGCACGCCGAATTCTTGCATCATCGGAATCGAGCGGAAATCTACGACCAGATTGTTGTAACCAAATGTAGTGCCCCGCTCGGTCAAAAAGATATTGTCATTACCGCAATCTGTGACTTTGCGAATGCTGTTGCCCATATCTTTAGGCGCGAGAAATTGCCCTTTCTTGATGTTCACGGCTTTGCCTGTGCGGGCAGCAGCGACAATCAAATCTGTTTGGCGACACAGAAAGGCCGGAATTTGCAGAACGTCCAGAACTTCGCCGGCTTCTGCACATTGAGAAATTTCATGAACATCGCTCAAAACAGGCACATCCACCTGTTTTTTGATATCAGCCAGCATTCTCAAACCCTCGGTCAAACCGGGGCCGCGAAAAGAATCGATCGAAGTGCGATTAGCTTTGTCGAAAGAAGATTTGAATACTAGCGAAAATCCGAGTTCACGCGATATGTCTTTCAGTGCCTTGGCGGTGTGCAGAATCACATCCCACGATTCAATCACGCACGGACCCGCAATTATAAGAAAAGGTCGATCCTGTCCGAATTCGACATTGCCGATTTGCACTCTCACATACTATCCTCCGCAGACTGCCATATTGTAAGGCATAACCTTTTCTGTCCTGGCCAACGACCTGGAGCCTTGCCATTTCTAAATCATCTATAACGTTGAGGTTCGCTCACCGCTTGCAGCTGAAGGTACTGGCTGTGCTGGCAAGAAAAGAGATGCTTCGAGAAATTCGAAAGACTACTCAGCGCGGTCCAAGATTTTTGACCAAACGATATACAGTATGTCCGGCCCGCTGACTGACCGGCATCACTAAGCCTAGCCGAATTGCCTCAGCCAGAGCCGGTCTCAGCGTACGAATCTTCTTCAATTGACGGGGTCCCCCAGCCATCTCCGGCAAGGTCATACCCAACTGATTCTTTTCCAGAAGTTTGACGACTTTATTCTCAGCCGGCTTGGGTTCGCCGCTTTTGGGTCCAGCCGGCTTTTTCTCTGTTGATGAGCTCTCGTTTTCAGCCACTCAGGTAGTCCGCTTCAGTTGGATATTTGTTATAAGACGATTATTTTCACCTCAACAGAATACCGCGTCCTGAAGAATAGTTACGGAATCAAGGATTCAGGCTGACAAAAGAAATATCGAATTGCTATATATTCTTGCAGCGCACGCCCCCAGGAGTTGTCAGTGAGCGTAGGTTCGTTCGTTTTCATGCTGCACAGCCATCTTCCGTACTATCGGAAGGCAGGCATGTGGCCTTTTGGTGAAGAAAGCGTTTACGAGTGCATGGTGGAAACCTATATCCCCATCCTCAACGCTATCGGTGATTTGTGGGATGACGGCATCCCGGCCAAACTGACCTTAGGCATTACGCCTATTCTCGGTGAGCAGCTGGCCGACCCTCACTTGAATGAGGGTTTCGACAAATTTCTTCAGGCCCGCATAGAAGCCGCGCAGGCCGACGAGAAGAAATACGCCGCTCGCAGTGAAACTCACAACCCAGAGTTGCTTCATCTGTCTCGCTTCTATCTGAACTGGTTCCAGCAGATGCGCCGCGATTATCACGAGCGCTGGAATCGCGACATCATCGGCGGATTGCGCAAATATCAGGATCTGGGCGCGATCGAGATCACGACCTCAGCAGCCACGCACTGCTTTTCGCCTTTGCTCAAAACTGATTCATCTATTTACGGTCAATACAAAACCGGGATCGAATCGTATAAGCGTCAGTTTGGACGCGCACCCAAGGGTTTCTGGCTGCCGGAATGCGCCTATCGTCCGGGTCTCGAAAAATGGCTCTACGAGCTGGGTATAGAGTATTTCTTCACCGAATCATTCGTCATTGAAGGTGGCCAAACCGTCGAATTGCGTAGGGTCTTCGGACCTTATGGCACGGTCGAATATGTACCGGCACCGCCAAGACC
>CAJCHQ010000351.1 GCA_903970295.1 Bryobacterales bacterium | reverse complement strand
CAATCTCTCACTCATTCATTCACTCACTCACCCATAAAAAAGGAAAGATAAATGTCGACAAACAAAAGCATTCAACAGACCATTACCGCGCATTTGGTGATCAAAGGTGCGGCCAAAGCTATCGATTTTTACAAGAAAGCTTTCGGCGCTGAAGAGGTCACTCGCTTCGATATGCCTGACGGTAAAATCATGCACGCCTGCTTAACTATTGGCGATTCTCAGCTGTTCCTGGCCGACGAAATCGAAGGCAGAGGCTGTAATGGTGTCAGCCCCCAAACGTTAAAAGGTGCGCATACAACAGTTCATTTGCAAGTGCCCGATGCGGATAAAGTTTTCAACCAGGCGGTTGAAGCCGGGGCAACCGTGCAAATGCCTCCCGCGGACATGTTTTGGGGCGATCGCTATGCGAGTGTAGTTGACCCGTTTGGTCAGCCCTGGGCAATCGCCAGCCACAAAGAAAACCTGACGCTTGAAGAAATTAAAAAGCGGGGCGCCGAGTTCTCAAAACAAATGGCTGTAGCGAAATAACCCAATTCTGGTGCAAGGCAATAAATGCAGATTTTCCGGTCCCATAGACCACAGGTTGGATGCGCCTTCTGTTGATTCCGAGACTCTTGCTCTAGAAGAGGCATTAGACGTGCTGGCCAGACAAAAAGCGGCGAATGGAAGACTAATTAAGACTGCCAGGGCTAGAACCACAAAAGAAGGGCCGGTCGCTCTGCCGGCGACCACACCGAATCTTGTCGATCAAAAATAAACGAACAAAGCGCGTGGCTCTCATAACAAAACGCCTGGAGGCTCCACACTTTGCTAGCCATAGTTAGCTTGAGAAGCGCATTCCGCAGCCATTTCGGAGCGCAGTAGACGGTAGTCATCCGCAACATCTATACTGGGCTGGTGTCGAGATTAGAAAATGTGGCTGACGAATAGACGGTTTTGTGATTCTGCGTTCTTGCTGGTAGCGATCTTTAGCCTCGGGCTCTGGGCGCCCACTTCTTATGCGCAGCGGCAGCCATCTATGGCTAGCGAGATGGCCGATAACCGCCTTTACGATCAGATGAATCGGGTGGCGACCTGGCTGAATCAGTATTGTGTTTGGAATCATCGTTTTCCCGAGCAGGGAGATGAAATGGCCTGGGCTAAAGAACAACTCAATCAGCTGGTGCCCAATCCGCCTTATGACACGGCATCTTTGCGACTTGCCTCTGGTCTGGACGCCGATCCCAATTACTATCAGCCAAACACTGCGCCTGAGTATGTCATGCCAAGTGGCGGCAGTTCGGTCAATCTCAATCGCATAAGTTTGCAGTTCGATCCTGGTCTGAGCGAATTGGAAATACAGAACTGGCGCACCGATCCCCCTTCAGAATGGCAAGCCGCGCCCGGCACTATTTCGGCCATCAGCAACAACCAAAATCTATTTATGATTTGGGGCGCCGGAGCAAATGGCTTACCGATCAAAGACCCTTCTACCAACCGCGTGATCATGATTATTGGTCGATACAACATGCTCTACGAGAGTGGCGGACAGTAATTCACATATTGCAAGCGAATAAATCAAATTTAGTGGCGGAGGTGTATGCTGGTGCCCACAAGTTTGTGATATGAGTGGAGCTTAACTATATGTTCGCTAGAGATTCGCGGTCCTCCTTGGTCGCTAAGAGAATCGTTGCCGGTGTGCTTTTGACAGCCGGTACGATCCCCGTGTCATTCGCCCAGGTGCCTGGAGTACCTGGTACCGCGCCGACACAAAATGCAGTCAACCTGACGAAGCCTGTTGTCATCAGCGGCCACGTAAAGTCAGACATGGCAGTGGCCGAGAAACTGCTCTCACAAGGCAAATGGACTGATGCTGAGGGACTCTTCCGCGACGCACTCGTGAAGAATCCACAAGATGTGCCGGCTATTCTCGGACTTGGTTTGACCCTGGCCAATGAATTCAAACTCGAAGGCGCCGACGGTTTATTCGATCGCGTGCTCGCGCTCGATCCAAACAATCCAGAAGCCTATGCTGGAAAAGCGACGGTGATGTTGAACCGCCTCCAATCATCATCTGGGACAGTTCGCTCGGAGAAGGATTCCATTCTCAAACAAGCTGAAACTTACGCCAGTCGCGCGACATCGCTTGGACCAGCGAACGCACAAGCGCATTTGGCTCTGGGCTTAGTCTACAAAGAAGAAAACCGGCCCGACGAAGCGGCCAGTGAGTTGGGAACTGCAACACGCCTCGATCCCGATCTGTCGACGGCCTACTCGGCTCTTGGCACCATCAAGCTCGATCGAAATAGCCTCGCCGAAGCTTCGGAGAATTTCAAACGCGCGATATTGCTCAACTCTGGTAATTCCACTGCGCACTATGGACTGGGAGCTTGCTTACTCAAACAAGGTCAGCTCGATGATGCAATTAAAGAATTGAACACATCGCTTTATCAGTTCCCCAACAGCTGGCCGGTCCGCATGGCGCTGGGGCAGACTTATCAGCAACAAGGCAATACAGTGGCCGCGCTGCAGCAATATCAATTATCGACGTTGATCAAGCCTGAAAACGCCGAACCGTATTTGAAAATGGCAGACATTCACCAGGAGCGTGGTGATCTCGACCTGGCGCTTGCCGATTTGCGTAGTGGATTGACGCAGTCACCGTACGATCTGGGTTTGCGTCAGCGCATCGCCGACATCAATCTCACTCTCGAACGACCGGATGAAGCGATCAAAGGCTATCGCACAATTTTGACCATGAGTGCCAACGATAACAACGCCATCAAAGGACTGAGCCAGGCACTCTATTTGAAAGCCCAGAAAGCGACTGTTGGCGCTATGCTGCAATCGAACGACTACGAGACAGCAACGAAAGCATTGGATGAAGCGATCAAACTCAATCCAACCGACATGGAATTGAGGTTGGCGAAGGCGAAACTATCTTCACTTTCGGGCATAACTGCCGACCCGACAAAGATTGTCCAACCGACAAACGATGGCGATCGGATTGGCTATGCTGAAGCGCTCATGGGCGCTGGCAGCTTCAAAGCAGCGAATGATCAATTGACTGCAGTGATCAATGATCAAACTGATGCCAAACAAGCCTATGCCGTCGGCGACATCGCCAGCATGATGAAGTCTTTGGACAGCGCCGAAGCCGCCTACAAGAAAGGCATTGCCCTTGGTGGCGCGCCCGATCGCGGGCAGCGCGGACTGGCTAAAGTGGCTCAGCTTCGTCAAACTGCTCAAGACACCCTGAAAATTGCCAACGAACTAGCCAAGAAAAAGCAGTGGGATGGCGCCATCGCCAAATATCGCGAGGCACTGAGCTACAGCCCCACACTCCCTGATGCGCGTTTTGGTCTGGCCGAGGCCCTGGAAAAAGGCCCCAAAGACTCAGTGCCGACCTTGTCTGAGTCTGCCCAGCAATATCAATATTACCTGGCTCTAGCAACAGATCTGACAGCCAAAGATCGCGAAAAGTTGACCGATCTGATCGAGAAACTCAACGACAAAGTGGCAAAGATGAAACAAAAAGACGACAAGGATAAGATGT
>CAJCHQ010000350.1 GCA_903970295.1 Bryobacterales bacterium | reverse complement strand
TTTTTGATCCGGCGCTCAATGGGAATCCAAAGACTGTGCCCTCGAGACTAGTCGGAGTTTTATTAATAAGGTGATCGGCAGCGATGTTGCTGAAGAGAATACGACCCTCGACATCGACGATCAAAATACCGTCTGTGGTGGCTTCCAGAATGGAAGTCAAACTTTCCACTTTTTCGAAATTCTGATGGCTGTGCGACAATCGACTCAATTTATTTGACTCCGTTTAGCTATTCTTGATCCCCTTCATCCGGGTGTTCGGAGTGCTGGGAATCATTCATTCGCTTGACACTCTCAGCCAGCTGTGGATGACCACTGAGCACACCAATAAGTTGCCGAAACGGCCCCTTAACCTGCATACCTTTGTCGGTAATCTCCATTTCGCGAATTTGCTTTTCGTGGGCAGATCCCCGCATTTTAAGCACAGTTATGCCCCGTTTGACTTCACCAAACAATTCAACATAACGCAATAGAATAATCGTGTCTGTAATCGTAGAAATATGGGTTTCGGTGATAGACGCGCCGCCAACAAGTGTAGGGGTGGTGGCAGTGAAGAGACCAGTGATTTCTTTGGTTTTTATGTACGCAGTCATGCCGATGACGAATTCTCGAAAGCCGTGAGGCAATCCGGCTCGTTCGAGAGCGGACAGACTGTCGATGGCCACGCGCTCAGGTTTAAAAGTCTCGATTGCTTCGCGCATATCGACAAGATGATCTTCCAGTCCGCGCACTTCCGGATAGAGACAAATTACTTTCAACAAACCCGAGGCTTCCAGCTCCTCGAAGTCGAAACCCCATCCTAAGGCGTTGCGAAAGAGTTGCTCTCGACTTTCTTCAAAGGCAAAAAGCAAGCATCGCTTTTTTAATTTGGCGCCGCCGGCCATGAAGTGTGTGACCAGCAAAGTTTTGCCTGTCCCGGTTGCGCCGGATACCAGAATCACTGAGTCGCGGAAGAATCCGCCCGCACACATGGAATCGAGACTGTCGCTGCCCGAGCTGACTCGCAACTCGGAAGACTTTTGTTGCAAGCGGACCCCAGATAACGGAATCGCAGTTATACCATGACGTGAGCTGACCACGAACGGATATTCGCCTTTATTGTGATTCGCTCCCCGCAGCTTCAATACTTCAATTGTTCGCCGTCGCTTTTCATTGACCATCGGATTACGCAAAATAATGACGTTATCGGTGACGAACTCTTCCACTCCGAAGCGGCTTATATCACCGTATTCATGCAAGCGTTCGACAGTGATCAAAGCAGTCATATTCAACTCTTTGACCGCCTCGGTCAAGCGCAAAAGTTCGGCTCTGATGATATCGATATCTTTATATTGCAGAAATATGGCAGCGATTGTGTCGATCGAAATCCGCGTAGCAGCGATCTTTTTGGCTGCCAGCCGCACGCGAGCTATGAGAGCACCGAAGTCGAATTCTCCAGCGACAATTGGTTGCTCCTTACCTCGAGGAGAAGCGTCGACGAAATCCACTTGCCTTGCCGTTCCCACTCTGCAATATCCCAGTTGAAGCTGAGCATATTGGCGCGCAAATCATCTGGTGATTCCTCAAAGGTAACAAAAACACCGGTCTGCCCGCATTGCACAATGCCCTGCGCGAGAAATTGCACAGCCATAACAGTCTTGGCGCTCCCGGATGTGCCTGCGACCAGGGTTGAGCGATTGCGGGTCAATCCGCCATCGAGAATCGAATCTAATCCATCGATGCCTGTCGGTAGTCTCTTCAAGGCTTCAGTCATTTCTATGATCCTCGTTGTTAGACACGGATAAGTTGAGAGCCTGGCGCACACGACTCACATTCGACAAGTCACCGACAAGCACACGCACCGGTAGCGGCTGCTCTCTGACGAGCGTGGGCGTAGCCAGAATGAAAGCATCCTCAGCCTGCTGTGGGTTTTGAAGAACATCGACGATCTCCAGCTGATGGTCACCGTCGAACGAGTTCAAAAGCTCACGCGCGTTATCCGTCGCCCTAGTGGACGAGGAATGGTTTCCGCAAATGTACAATTTGAATTTCGTAAACTAACCTCGCTTGTAGGCACTTTAGTCACTAGAACACAAATATTCAGGCCGGTTTTTCCTGTTGCCCAGCAAATAGTGGCGTTGGAGCCTCGTAGAAAACAAGATTGTGACTGGTGATTCTTAAATTCAACCGCTGCAGGGACGTAGATTTATAAAGTCGAGTTCCAGATATTAATTGGCGGCAACTAAATTTGAACCTGCCGAGAAACCCCTCGCTGGGACCGTGTTCCCAAGGGCACAAGCAGACTGATCATGGGAAAGGGCTCGAGAAGGCATTAAAGGGCGAATCTTGCGTCCCTCGGCCAGTCGCTGTACTATGTACAAGTGCGGCAAACGCCTGTGACGGCATAACGGGCGCCGACAACGTATAAAGCTGTCTTAAACCAATTTCACGGTCGAAAGGGCAATGCAAAAGCTAGCGCTTGTAGGTTTGGGTGCGTCGGGTCTCTTTGCGCTTAAGGAGCTGGCGGGAGCCAACGTCGAAGTCCACGTTTTCGATGTCGGACCGCAGTACGACAAACGCTATGCCTGCCCCATCGACCAGGGTAAGCTCACTGTTTGCCCGCCTAAGGCTTGCAGCTACTGCGCACCAGGCCAGTCAGCCGGCAGCTGGAATGATTTCAAAGTGATTTTATCTGCGTCACCGGTGATTGGTGGTCGTCTCTACGATTTAATCGGCGAGCAAGAATTGCAGAAACGCCTGGACATAGTGCGCGCGACGATTTTGCACCACGCTCCTGTAGAAATTCCCGTGGTCAAACCGAATGCCGAAGACATCGATTGGATCAAAAAGAAAGCGACCCTGGCAGGCATGACTTATCACTATCAGGAACTTTTACATTGTGGTTCAGATAACGCACCGGCGATCAACACAAGCATCCTCAACGAAATCGTAGAGAAAGGACCGAATATACATTTTCACTGGGATACGAAAGTCTTGTCTGTATCGCGCCGGGCCGAGCGTTTCGTCATTCAATACGATCGCTATCGCAAACCGGGCGAAGAGAAAGAAGAAATTTTCGACTTGTGCATTCTTTCTGTTGGCCGCGGTGGTGCCCTCTGGTTGACCCAGCAAGAATTCTACAAAGCTCTGGATATATATCCCGGTCAAGTAGACATTGGTGTGCGTGTCGAAACCAGCTGCTATTTCACTGAGGAAGTGGATAGACGTTTTTATGAGCCCAAGCTTTATTACCGAAGTCAGCATGCCAATGATGTCGTACGCAATTTTTGTTCGAATCCAAAAGGCTTCGTCACGCCTGAAAATCATCGCGACTATGTGCTTGTCAACGGTCACTCGAAGATGTATGAAAAGTCCGAAAACAATAATTTCGCTGTACTTGTTTCGAAGACATTTACACGCCCGTTCAAAGATCCGCAGCTTTACTCACAGACGATCGCCAAGATCGTGAATATGCTGGCCGGCGGCGGCCCCCTGATTCAAAGATTGGGCGATCTACGCGGCGGCAGGCGCACTAAAACGCTGTCGAACAACTTGATCAAACCGACCCTGGAAGCCGAATGCGGTGACATTTCTCTGGCCTATCCGCACCGCATTCTCGAGGGCATAGTCGAATATCTCGACGCGCTCAATAAAATTTGTCCTGGTATCGCCGATGATGCCACGCTGCTTTACGCTCCGGAATGCAAGAGTTATCCGGATTCGATTTCAGTGAGCAAGAACATGGAAACAAATGTGCCGAATCTCTACATTATAGGTGACTCCAGCAGCTGGACGCGCGGGGTCGGTCAAGCCGCAACCAGTGGCTTACTGGCCGGCGAAGGCGTCAAACAGAAAGTGCGCGAAGACAGCCGCATGCCAGCCGCGTAGCCCCTAGACTGCGAGCCCGCTTTAGCCGATCGCGCAGATCAAATACCAGATGGCAATAAAGCTGCCGGTGGCAATGCTCAGCCACTTCAATATGACTGACAGACCCTTGGAGTGTTCGTCCGCTTTTTTAGACGTGCCCCAGGCTGCTATACCGCACAGAAGCGAAAGTAGAAACAAGATAGGCGGCAATGTATTGCGGAAGAAAGAAAAAGTGCTGTGCTCGGCCATATCGCTCGTGACAATTACGCGCACATTACTGTCTCCGAATCTAGTTTCTGGGGGCGAACTGAGCTGGTCGAGCGTCTTACTGCGACCTTCGTTCAGTTCGATAAAGAATACTTTTCCGGCTTTGCTGCTTTGCAGATAGTGACCGTCACGATCGCAACCACGAATGAAAAGGTTGGTGCCAACTGCAGCAGGCTGCTGGCTCTCTGCCATGTAGGTCTGTTCGTCTCCAGTCGATTGCAGTTGCAATGGCTTGGAGTTGCCCGTTTGATTGAGCACCAGGGCACAACAATTGATGGCACCCGGTCGCAACTGAGGTTCGTTGATCCAGGCTTCGCCCTTGCCGGCTTGCTCTCGCAAGCGGTCAACCATGCCCGCTTTGTTGGGCACGTACATGGCCGAAAAATAAGGCGCGTCGCCACGATGGGTGAAGGCATTCATGTACTCGAAGCCTTTGTACAGCTGGCAATCTTTGGCGTCGGCGGGATAAGATCTATTTTTACGATAGTAGTCCTGGCAAAATTCAGCGAACTTTTGCATGCGCTGGACGACGGTTTCTTCCGGTGCGTCAGGGAAATAAAGAACGGCGCCATTTTCATCCCGCAATCCGGCCGGTATTTCTTCGAACCAGATTTCTCGATGGAACAAACAGCCCGGAATCACTTTGAAAAAATCGCCCAGATTGCCTTCCAAAAGGGTCAGTGGCGATCGCATCAACTTACCGTGCTGAACTAATCTGGCCTGGTTTTTGCGATCGATTTCAATCGATGTTTGATTGTCCGCCGACGTCAACGTTTTGCCGTGGATGTCGAAATCCTTCTGCACTTCCACGTGCGGACCGCTTGGACCCTTACCGCGACTGGGAGATTTGAGCAAGGCAAACCAGGATGCGCCAGTCATGATCAAAACGATTGTCAGACCAAACATAAGGATCGGTGAATGCAAAACTTTGGCTACATGCTCGTTGGCTTCCAAACCTTCCATCGACTGAGTAAGCTGAGACAGTGCGCTCACCCGTTTCCTTTTCTCTTTCGCTTTCTCATCGATAGCGGCCCGCCCGAGCGCCGTCACCACAGGCTCCGGGTTATCTGTTTTGGTGTTGCCACTGGAGCCACGCTTGGCGCCAGGTGTAGGAATCGCATTGAGAGCGGCCAAGTCTGAATCGGTCAATGTGCTGGGAGCCGCATATTGCTCCCATTCATCTTCTTGCAACGGCTCGTACGGTTGCTCGTCGCCTTGAACGAATTGACCGAATTGACCGCCGAACTGATTCTCATAATTCTCAGCAGAAAAAGAGTCATCGCCTGTCAGAGACTCATTCGGTGCCAGTGCTTCCAGACGACCGGCAGTACGCTTGGCCATACCGACACAACTTTCTTCCAGAGTTTTCAAAAGCGGGTGATCGGCAGGCAAAGCCACTTTGGCCGATGTCAGCGCCTGATCGTAAGTGCGTTCTGCGTCACTGAAATCGCCGATGCGCTCGTAGACAGTGGCCAGACGGAACAAGGTGGCCACCACTTTGGTATCGTGCTTGCCCAGCTTTTGCTCTTGAATGGTGATCAGGCGATTGTACAGCGGGATTGAATCTTTGAATTTATTCAAGTTGTAGAGGGCATTGCCGTAATTCCAGAGCAAAAGTGGCATCTCCGGATGCGCATCACCGTATGCCTGGTTTAAGCCAGTCAGAGACTGCGCGTACAAATCCGATGATTCTTCGTATTTGCCAGCCTGATAAGCAGTGTTAGCCTGATGCAGCGCCCATTCAGCATCGCTGATTTCAAACTCGTTATCGTCAATTTCGTCGAAATGCATCGTCAACTTACTTTGTCGGCGCTTCCTAGCTCGCTATATCGTGATCGGGGGGACACAATGATGTATTACCCGGAAAGGGACCCTCTTCCCTTCTCATTCCCTAAATGCCAAGAATCAGTGCGAAAAATAACATACCCTGGGAACGACCCCCGCAACCTCGCATATTACCAGAAAGTAGGCACCACTAATTGACCTGGTCATCCGAAGGTTCACTTTCAGCTTTTTCCATTTTCTTGTGCAAAGCAGCGTAACGTTCAAGCAGTGAGGCCACGTCGGGATGTTCGGCGCCCAGACTGGATTCGGTCAAATCGAGACCCCATTTATATAAGCGGTCGGCCTCGGAAAAGTTCATCTGCTCCTCGTAAAGCTCAGCTAAACTGCGCAGAGCCTTAGCAACATTGGGATGTTCAGGTCCTTGACTTTCCTGGGCAATGGCCAGGACTCGCCAATAAAGCGGCTCCGCCTCCTTGAACTTGCCCTGGTCGACATAAACTTCGGCGAGATTGTTCAAGATCTCGGCGACGTGCATGTGTTTTGCTCCCCAGTCTTTGGTACGAATATCCAGCAAAGCCTTGTAGAGCGGTTCTGCTTGATCGTATTTGCATTGAATATGGAATAGAACTGCCAGGTTGCTCAAACTTTGGGCGGTGCTGGGGTGCTCCATACCAAGTTGAGTTTGACGAATTTTGAGGGCTCGCCAGTGCACTTTCTCAGCCCCCTGGAAATTACCCATCAGCCGATAAAGTTCGGCTTGATAATTGAGAGTCGTAGCAACGCTCGGATGATCCGCCCCCCAACTTTCTTCAGTAATTTTCAGGGCGCGCTCATATAACGGCTCAGCTTGCTTATAGTTACCGGATGCGTGGTAAAGCAAAGCCAAATTAGCTAAATTCGTCGCTATACTGGGATGTTCCAAACCCAACATCTGTTCGC
>CAJCHQ010000349.1 GCA_903970295.1 Bryobacterales bacterium | reverse complement strand
ATTAGCGGATGCCGTCGGTATGTCGCGCTCTTCGTTCGCCGCCAAATTTAATACCCTGACTAATTTGACTCCGCTCGATTATGTCACCTACTGGCGCATGCAAAAGGCTGAAGAACTTCTCGCTCTGGGCGAAGATAATCTAGCCGAAATTGCAACCACAGTGGGTTACCAATCTGAATCTTCATTCAGCAAAGCCTTCAAGCGAGAAACCGGACAGGCACCGGGCTCGTTTCGCAAACGAGTGACCTCGCAATCTGAAAAGACATACGCCGTCAGGTAGCTTGCACCGAGATCGAAGCGCGCATAGTGTGCTTCTCTCCGCCTTTGACGGTGATGGCATCATCGAGAGCATTGGCAGTTTCGATACAAATCATGCGCAACCAGCCGTCAGCGCTCATATCAGAAAGATTCGAGGCAATCTGAGACCAGGGATTCCAAATCACAGTCGTTTTGGAATTCGTCTTCTGCACAGTAATGCGACGCTTAAAAACTGGGTCAATCAAATCGATATTTGTTGTCGTATTCAAATAGGGACGATCGGTTTCGCCGGTCAAAACTAAAGCCTGTTCGTCCTGATGCTTGCGCTTTAAGCCATCGGTCTTGTCTAAATAATCGCTGTCGGCTAGACCATCAAGATTGATTTGGCGAACATCACCGACTGAAAAGTACGAGTGAAACGCCTCTTCTATAACCATCGGAGTCGGGGATTGATTCTCAACCGTGAGCTGCAAGTCTAATTGCGCGCCGAGAACTACTTTATAGGTCAGTTGAAAGTTGTCGTAGCCAAGCGCACGACTGACGGCAGAAGGATCGAGCTTGAGAGTGAGGTGAACGTCGTCTCCGACAACTTCGGCTGCAGCCAGTTGCCACTCGGAGGTTCTAGCAAAACCATGGGAGGGTCCATCGGTGCGGGGGCTGTATTTGGTTTCGGTACGCGGTCCAAACCAGGGAAAAATGATTGGCACGCCTCCACGGATGGCTTTGCCAGGCAAAAAGTGGGAGCGCTTGCTGAGAAACAAGACTGACTGATGCCCTGCAGGCTTCCACTGGGTGAGATGGGCGCCCTGTAGATACAGCTCAGCCGAACAGGCAGCACTGGTCACTGAAAGCCGACTCAATCCATGCTCGGTTTGTTCGGTCGCCAGGACGTTAGGAATGTCGAATTTATCGATTAATTGCTGATTCACCGATCGAGACCCGTGAGGTTGCGACACAGCATAGGCTATTGTCGCCAAAAGTTAAAGCGCAGCCGGTGTTTTCAGAAAATTGCTAGAAAGCGCCACAGGTTGGTCTTTTTGTAGCCAAGAGTTGTGGAGAAGGGGACGCTGGGTATATTAATTCGGACCGGCAAACACGACAGTTTTCCATCTGCACCACATTTAATACCAGCGCAGAGTCTTCAGATTTTGGTGAATGAATGACAAACAATTTCAAACAAGAAAATTTTTGGAGCAACTACGTATTGCTCGTGGTGGCATTTTTCTTCACTTCAGTCGTTCCCACTTTCGCTCAAGGTCAAGATCCTATCGTCGTGATGCAAACTTCCAAGGGTCCGATCGTATTACGCATTTACCTCGGCGCCGTGCCTAATACATCCCGAAACTTTCTCGAACTCGTTGACCGAGGATTCTATAACGGACTCACATTTCACCGCATTGAAAGCTGGTGCATTCAAGGTGGGGACCCAACCGGCACCGGCACGGGCAACTTTGTCGATCCACGCACAGGTCAAGTCCGATACTTGCAATTAGAGATCAATCAAAGCCTCAGTCATAGCACAGCGGGCGTACTGGCAATGGCGAGAAGCACCAATCCGAATTCGGCCAGCTGTCAGTTCTATATTACTAAAGCGCCCATGAGGCAATTAGATCGAAATTACGCAATTTTCGGCCACGTGATAGATGGCATGAACGCTGTAAATAGCATGGGCGTTGGCGACAGAATCATCTCCGCCTCGATCAGCCAGGGAGGCAACGGTCCAGCCCCGCGAGCGCGCCCAGCTCCGTCCAGATCGACGCCGCCTCCTGATTCCGGATTCTAGTGACACACATTTAAGGCTTGTATCGCCTGCGATCCTAATTTTAGCCACGACTCAGCTGAATCGAATTTTTTGACTAATATTCAGCGAAACCCTCACACCAGCCGCATATAATGTCCGTCTGCCGCACGCGAGAGGGAGAAGATATGAGCATGGTCAGCAAAAATCCCAAGGGATTGCACACGGTTACCCCAGGACTGACAGTTAATGACGCTAAAGCCGCCATCGAGTTTTATAAAAAAGCATTCGGCGCCGTCGAAAGCGACATTAACATGGGACCAGATGGCAAAGTCATGCACGCCGAAATCAAGATTGGCGATTCTGTGATCATGCTGAACGATGAATTCAAAGAAATGGGCTGCCTCAGCTCTAAATCATTGGGCGGCTCTCCGGTTACTCTCAACCTGCAAGTAGATGACGCTGACATGTGGTTTGAGCGCGCAGTCAAAGCCGGCGCTACAGTGAAGATGCAGCTTGCCGATCAATTTTGGGGTGACAGATTCGGACAAATCACCGATCCCTACGGGTTCACATGGGGCATCTCCACCCACGTCAAAGATGTCACACCAGAAGAAATGAAAGCGGCAATGGAAGCCTGGCCTAAGAAAGAAATGGCTCACGCCAAATAACTTGCCGGTTCTGACCGCATTACTTACGTTGAAAAAAGAGGGAGACGCCAACGCATCTCCCTCTTTTTGAGCGCACTGCGCCAGTATCCAGTTAAGGCCAGGGTTTGCGCAAGCTTCCCCGCGGCCCAGTACTGTAGCTGAAAAACGTAATTATGGCCAGACCAGCAAATCCAATCGCAACAACCACAAGAAAAATTACTATGCCAAACCCATCGGTGGCAGTGGCTGCAAGGGAGCTATTGGATGGATCTTTCGGGTCATACACCACATCGTAGTCCACATCCAAACTCATGTTGCCGTCGAATTTGTGAACCTCAAAAGTCTTGCCTTCTACTTCATATTCGACGACGGCAGACCATTGCTTGTTAGATCCATGCGGCGGCACAAACTCATTCCTAACCGAAGTTCCAGTTGTATGCACGCCGGCAACGCGATGCAATACCCTTTCATAGTTGTAATAGGCACCCCACAAACTAACCAGCGAACAGAGTAGAAGAAGAGCTATTTTCATATTTCCTGGACCAACAATTCAACCCACTGGTGTCGTACAGACGAACCAGTTTATAGTACTTGGCATTTCCCTACGGGGCGAATTATTTGGCAGGTTTTTTGGTGGCAATGCACCAGGAACGGTCGGACATTAACCCCACCTGGGGGTCAGGTCGCTACCCCACCCAGGGGTTAGCTTTCGCAGATTTGGCCGAGCGCGTAAGCTATGCCTACTTTTGGAGAGGGAGTATGGAACC
>CAJCHQ010000348.1 GCA_903970295.1 Bryobacterales bacterium | reverse complement strand
AAGCTGCTCTTGTGTGCTTGTCGGTGGATAGCTTTGAGGCGACCAAACCGGCCAATGTTGAGCAACTGAGGAAGCTCGCGCTACCCCGGAGGAGATGCCTCAGGCGGCTCCAGCTTGTAGCCGACCCGGTGGATGGTGCGAATCAAACTGGGCTGTCCATCAGAGTCTATCTTGCCGCGAATTTTAGTGATATGCACTCGCACCGTATCTGGTGAATTCTCCGACTCTTTCGACCAGACTCGATCGAGCAAATCATCTGATGAAAAGACTTCGTTTGGGTGACGCATCAAAAATTCAAGCAAAGCAAATTCTTTGGGAAGCAGACTAATTTCTTTGCCGTTTCTGCTAACTTTCGCGCTCTTAGGCTCCAGCAAAAGGTCGCCAGCCCTGAGCACTTCGGACTGCCGCTGACGAGGTCGCCGTAACAACGCACGCAGTCGGGCCGAGAGTTCGCGCGGATGAAAAGGCTTTGTCAGGTAGTCATCAGCGCCCGCATCCAGTCCCTCTTCTTTCTCACCAATAGCCGATTTGCCAGTCAGGAGCATAACCACTGCCGTGCCGCCCTGGCTGCGATATTCGCGACAAATCTCCAGACCGGTTAGCCCCGGCATGTTCCAGTCCAGTATCAAAACGTCATACTTGTTGGCTTGCGCTAATTCCCAGCCATCCTTGCCATTGTTGACCAGTTCGACTTCATACGCTTCACCAGTGAGCCAGTCCTCAACAACTCGGGACAATCTTTCATCATCATCAACCAACAGAATTCGAGTCATGCTGATAATCTAAACTCCTGGATGTCGCTAGTTTTATTCCCTGAAATGGGGCATTCGCCTGGCGCTGCATGTAGTCGCGCATTTTCCCAGATTTATTTCGCCTTGTCATTTAACAACTCCACAACGTCTTCAACAATGTCGCCGCCTAAACTACATACATCAAAAGCGCGGCGGTGATGTAGAGAAAAGGCAGCCAATAACAATCTCCGTCCAGCTCAGAAAAGCTTTTGCAGAGGAAGAGGGCAACGAGGGTTTCGGTTTCACCGGGGCCCTCGTTATGTATTCCAGGTTTGTCATACTGCATTCAATAGCCTAGTACTAGCCAGCGCTCTAGTCATTTGTCGTGAGGTAGTCCGGGTGCGCTCGAATCAGTTAAGCTAATGGCTGCCCTCCCTGACTCATGATTTATTACTCGTTTATCTATTCAGCAGATTCTTCAAATGCGCTTGTCGCAACCCATAGCTCTCTGGATCCTTTTCACTTCACTGACTGCCATCCCAGTTATGGCGGCGCCGCCATCCAGTCGGCAAGATCAACTGGCGGTTGCGTCGAAGCTTTACACGCAGGGCAATTTACAAGCTTGCTACGACATATGCAGCCAAATCTTGAAAAAAGATCCCCACGACGAAGAGGCGCTTTGTCAGAGAGCCGCAGTCTCTTTTTGGTGGCAGAAATATCCAGCAGCAATCGAAGACAGCAACGCTTGCAAAGCAACGAATGCGCATGCTGTCATTTTGCGGGCTAAAAGTTACTCGGCGATGGGCGAATACAAAAAGTCGCTGGCCGAACTGGAACATCTTTTCAAAATTTTGCCAAAGGAATTGCGCTTATTGAGCGCCTTGTGCCTAGCGCATCTTCAGACAGGGCAGACGGCTCAGGCAGTGGCGGACGCCATTAGATTGACTAACTTCGTTCCGCACTCAGACGAAGCCATGGGCTTACAGTCACTGGCGTATGCCTTCATGGGAGACAGCACGGAAGCCGCAAAGTCACTCGGTCAGTATTTTTTTTGCAAACGCTTTATCGTCGTCAATCTGCGTGAACAAGCAGTGCCTCCTGAAATTAAAGAGAAAACAGTCGGTTGGAATCCACACACGAATTTTCTCTGGATGTCTGAATATCGAGCATTGACGAAAATAGCCTCGCAATCAATAGCCAGCCAGCCTCGCGATGCGAAGCGCTATGTGACGCGGGCGCTGCTCAATTTCTACGTGCGAAATTACACGCCAGCCGTCAAAGATCTGGAAAAAGCGATCTCATTATCTCCTGATTTGTGGTCAGCTCACATCCTGCGAGCCGTTTGCCTGTTAGGTTTGCATCAATACACACAGGCGCTATCCGATGCGCACAAGGCGATCGAAATCATGCCGAACGAGAGAGCGTCATACGACATCCTCGATGTTGTTTACTATGAGATGAACGGCCGTGACAAGATGACTGCCGAACTGGACAAACTAGCGAAAAAGTATCCTGCCAATTTGGCGATTGCTCTCATCTCAAGCAGCATCAACGTTCAGATGGATGAGCGCGAAAAAGCCATAACGATTCTGAGTGCAGCTCTCAAATCAAAACCGCAGTCAGTTGCTGCGTTGATCGCGCGCGGCGAGATCTACGTCAATCTAAGCCAGATAGAAAAAGCTCTTGCAGATTTCGATCAAGCTCTGACAATCGCTCCCAACAATGGTCAAGCGCTTCTCGACAGAGGTACTCTTTACCTAGCTAAAGGCGACGCTAACAAAGCTCTCGTCGATTTAAATAAAGCCGTGCAGCTCGAACACGATTTAAAAAGAGCCTGGTTGGCTCGCGCCATATGTTATGACAAACTGGGGAAGACCGAGGCGGCACGTACAGACAGAGCGGATTCGCGCGGCGCTGTATTAAACAGATTCTGAAGTCGAGCAGATTTGTCGAGTAAATTCTGAGCGCAAACTAGCTTTCGACAGTGGCATGTTTACGTGTGATCTTTTTCTTGGCCTTGCCTTCGAGGCGTTTGATACCGTCACGGTCGGTCATGATCAACAATTTGTCGCCGACGTTGAGCGTGTTGTTGGGCGAGGGATTCCAGTCGAGCTCGCCCGTGCTTTTCTCATGCAATAAGACTGTGACTTCATGCTTGCGCACATCGTCGATCGTTTGTCCAACCAGATCCATACCAGACTCGACAACCAACTGAACGGCATTTATTACTGTGCCGGCGAATTCGAACGAATCTAAAATGTCGCCTGAAATTGCCGCCTGCGCAAAGAGCCTCGCCGATCGCGCCGAGGAACTGTACGTGTTTTTGATGCCCAGTGTTTTCTCGATTTGCTTGGCCAGCTTTTGATCGAACATGCGCATAACGACTCTGATATTAGGATTGTAATCTCTTGCGGTCAACACGGTTTCGAGATTGACGAGATCGTTGTCCGTTACAGCCAGAAGGGCTTTGGCCTTGTTGATATTGGCCATCTCCAGCAGTTGGACATCGCGGGCGTCCCCCTGCAGAATCGGCACCTGATAGGCCAACATTTCGTTGACGAAACGGCTTTCTGGATCCTTCTCAATCACTACCACCGCTTCCCCCAGTTTGATCAAATGTTCGACGACACGCACGCCGACATTGCCCAAACCGCAAACGATCGAGTGATTCTCATATGATTTTGCTAACATTTTTTGCCATTCCGGAGAGTTGCGCTTCTGTAGAAAGAGGACATTGCTGAGGTTGACTACGCCTTGCGCAATCGTTGCCAAACCAAGAAAAGGAAGAACAAAGAACAACCAACTGATCCGCCAGTCATCCACGTAACGGATCGGGCTATTGAAAAACATAATGCATAAAGTCGAATGTACCGCATACCCCAGGCTAAGCTTCTCCAGCGCGGGCGGATAAAAAGCATAAAGGAGACTCGTGGAAAGAACGACGGATCCGATAAAAACAATAAAGAAGGTGCGAAACTCATTGAGCAAAACACTGACGACGCGAATTTGTTGCGCGAAAGTGCGATTGTACTTTTTCAGCTTAGGTTTCGACTGCACGCTCAATTGCCGACCAGAATCGTGGACGCATCTACCTGACGCGAGTCCGAACCCGCTTTCACAGAGTATATACCCTAAGCGCAAATTCCTTCTCGAACACGACGTCGTCAGCTGCTCTAATGGCAACTACCTAACGTGGGGCAGCACCCCATGAACCAGAGCCAGCGGGAATTTTCGTATTCGTCAAACCAGCGACAATAAAGTTTCCAGCCAGCGCTTGCCTGAGTGCGATGCCTATCACCGGAGCAGAATCGGGCAGGGCGTTGCCGCCAAAACCAAAACTCGAGCTGCCAAAACCGAATGTTGGATTCATCAACCCGACATCGGCATTATTGTCGAAGTGACCAACGAGATGAAGAACGTAGCCGCGGCCAAAAGCAAATTCCACAGCCAGTGCGCCTTGTCCTTGCGGATCTTCTTGAGCCAGGCGAGCACTGCGCGCCAGTATGCGCACGCCCGGTTTGATCACGCGCACGAGTTGAGATTGCATATCGAGCTTCCAGTGAGCATTCGTGACGACCGTGTTGAACAACACGGGATCCGGGTCGACGACAGTTGAATCATAAATCGTGTAGCGATTGTGCTTGCTGTCCCATTCGACGTACCCCGGGAACAGCTTCTCCACTGTATTTTGCAGGGCCCAATCTGTAGTGAGCAAATAGCCGCCCTGTGCCACCCAGTCTCTGAGCCTCTGGTATGACTCTTTCGGTACTCGGCCTGCGCAATTGACAATGATCACTTTAACCGCGTCCAGCGGAATGTCGCGCAGATCTCCAGCACCAATTTCTTTGCAGGGTATACCCAAGGCTTGAACGGTTTTAGTTGATTTGTCCCACATCCCTTTCACTTCCAGAAGTGCTCCCGGGTCATTCTGGCTGCACGACAACGCAAACTGCGGATGCGAGCGCTCAAGCCAGAGGCGAAATGTTTCACGCGGAACATTAGCTGCCTTCGTTTGACCGAGCAGTGGGCTTGTTGGGATGAGCGTTGCTACCTGCCCGGAAAGCGGTGCTCCCTCGTTCTGCGCAGCACCGTCGAATCTGTTTACTTGCCCGTTGAGTGGTTGTCGGGGCCGCGTTTGCACAACGAAAGTCGCTCGAGAGTCAGGAGCATTTCCATACGGCGATGTTTGTGCTGCAGTCGCGGTTGAAAAGTCACTTTGTTCGGCTCTTTGTTCGGCTCGACGAAAGGAGGGAGCCGGCTGGGGAAGTGAATCTTGGGCGGACACGAAGGCAAATGGAAAGTTCGCCAGGAACAAACCAAGTAAAAGTGCCACGATCGAAAAACGAGTACGCACTGAGTTATCCAAGCAAAAAGAACACCGATAAGTGTAGAAAGCGCTAGTCACTGAATCAACCGACGGCCGGCTTGGTCGGAGGTTCCAGATTTAAGTCTAATAACCGTACTTGGATAGCGCTTTATCTAGACGCTCCATTTGACCCATCAGATTTGCCACAGTTTGCAGATCCAATTTGCCTCGTGATTTTTCCAGATAATCATTGAGAAGAACTTTCTGCTTCAGCAGCTTATTGGCTTTCACCCAATCGCGGGTGTGCCTGGGTTCCATTTCTCTTTTGCTCATCGTAACGCCACGGCTGATGCTCACACGATCCCGCATAAAGGACAACTTCGCTTTCTTCTTAGCCGCCGCACTGTCATCAATGTGCAATGACAAAGTCAAAGCATCGCGGCTAGGAGTGAAAGTTGCTTCTCTTTTTTCCTCTTTCGCTTTGATCTTCTTTAACTCTCGGATGGTGCCGGCCTTGTACAACTCTTCGTTGCTGTTGTTGTGCGGTCCGAGCTCACGTTCGCGCGCCAATCTCATTTCATCGGCAATCGCAAACGTCGCACCCATACCTAGCAGCATGAGCGGATTGCACATAGCGACTGAGGCCAGCGCCATTTGATCGCGCTGCCGCATGTTCTTGTTGTTGATGGCATTGCCTGTGAAGACACTGAGCAGACCACTGTTACTGCTGCCACCACCGGCGCCGCCACCACGCCTGGGCAGTGCCTCGCTGCAGATGCTACTTAACGACAGTCCATTAGACTCTTTTAAAAACGCGGTGCTGGCTGCAATTTTATCGGGACTGCCATCACGCAAAGCTTTTTCCGAATACAAATCCAGTGGTCGCATGCCAAGCCTATTTTTTCCGCACCGCCAACGCTGAAATTAAGATAGCGCTGGATCGCGATCCGGTCACTGGGGAAATTACCCCCCTCTTCGATTTTGTCCGAATTCAGTGTTAGTGTTTCGGCCAGCTATAGGTTTGCACATAAGAGGTATCCATTTCCGCCACCGCCATGGCCACCTCCGCCACCGCCACCGCGCGCGTAAACAGGCGCATCAAACAACACCGAGAGGGTGATCAGGGAAAGCACAAATTGTTCAACGCGCATGCTTCAGACTCCAGCTCTACCCGAACTAAACATACGTGGTATTAGTGGAGGATTCATGGAGCAACGCAAGAAATTTGTATAGCGTTGAGCGCTTCACTTCTACTATGCAATGTCATATTTTAGGCACGAAGAAAAAGATAGGAAGCGTCGATCCAAACGCTCCCTACCAGAAGTTACAGTCAGGCGATGCCACCACCTGTAGTGAGTAACCACAGACGTGGCGGCATCGCTTTCCGATCGCTTGTGGCAATCAGAAATCCCGCATGGTCAGCCGGATCAGTTCTTGGGAATCTGCGGGCCGTCGTATTGATTCGTCTCGTAGGCCTTGTTCGACTCCGCCGACGTTACGAGGCTGCGCATCTGATCGAGCGCAGGCGTGCCATGCAGCGTGCCGTTGGGGCCAAGAGCGATCAGGTTGTTGTTCGGGAAGTCGTTCCACGGGAAAGCGTTGAGGACCTCGTTCCAGAAGGTCTCCCGTTGATTGTCGAACTCCTGGATCGTGCTCCGCAGACCCCGCTGGGCGTTCTCGAAGACATCTTCCTGGACGTCCACTTCCTTGATGATGGTCTGGTACACGGAGGCATCCACGCTCGGATACGCCTCGTGCACCGCCTTCATCAGCGAGCCGCTCGACCCGTCGTTCTTGTAGCGGCTGGCGCCGGCCTCCGAGAACAGCTTGCTGAGCTTGTCCATGCCGACATTGGCGACGCCGACCTTGGTCTCGATCCGGCGAGCTGCACTGGCCAGGATCTGCCGATTGTCGTCGTACTTGGCATTCAGCCCGTTCTGCAGGCGCACCATGTTGTCGTGGTAGGGCACTGACGCGAACGCCGCCAGAACCACGGCTCCGACTACCAGCACAAACAGCGAGATACCGATTAACTTCTTCATGCTACTCTCCTCAGGTTAAGTTCCGCGATATTGCGGAGGGAAGGCTCACTCATTGCAGAAACTCAGCGGCGCCGTTGACCGCGCCACTGCTGATAGGCCGGAACGCCGTAGAAAGCGATGCCGAACCATATGCCGATGGACAAGATGAAGTTGACCAGCAATATGCTGACCTGTTCCCAGGTGGTGAGGATGACATCGGTCTTCAGATAACCGTAGTCGCTCATCGACACACGCTGAAACTTGTCCGCACCTTCGAGAATGATCTTGCCGATCGCTCCCTGAGTGCCAACAGCCGACACGGCGTAACCAGCCGCGGCAGCAGTCGTCTTCAATGTCAGATCGCCGAGCAATACCTTCGGGTCGAGCGGCGTGCCACCCAGGTTGTGCCGGAAATCGTACAACATCGCCTCATTGCCGCGCGGCATGCCTGTGCTGGCCGCCGCCCAGTCGACATGACTGCCATCCTTTGTTCCGAGGACGACAATGATGCCATTCTTCGAGATCGCGTATTTGGCGAACTTCGGC
>CAJCHQ010000347.1 GCA_903970295.1 Bryobacterales bacterium | reverse complement strand
GATTTCGGATACGCCGTCTGGTGACGTTGAGATTCAGAAAGACATCTTTGGTGGGTTCGCAGCTGCGCTGGCTGCAGCGATTCTCTTGATTTACGCTGTGCTCGTTCTCTTGTTCGAAGGTTATCTACACCCGTTCACCATCATGATGTCACTGCCGTTGGCGCTTGGCGGAGCTCTAATGGCTCTTGTGGTGGCACACCAATCGTTGGGATTCTATGCGCTCATAGGCATAGTCATGCTGATGGGCTTGGTGACGAAGAACGCGATTCTGTTGGTCGAATATTGCTTGATGGCAATGAAAGAAGGGAAACCGCGATATCAGGCGATTGTCGAATCCGGCGAAGCTAGAATGCGCCCGATTCTGATGACGACAATAGCGATGATTGCAGGTATGTTGCCTATCGCATTGGGTCTCGGAGCTGGCTCTGAAGCTCGTGCTCCGATGGCGATATGCGTAGTCGGCGGGTTGATTACGTCGACTGTGCTGACACTGATTATTGTTCCAGTTGTGTTTACTTACGTCGACGATTTGCAAAAATGGATCTCTAGATTTTTGCCAGGCGCCGCCGTTGAACACGAGCATGCAAGTAGGCTCGCTGAGCAAACTTCACGTGAGGCTGAGGACGCTAAGAACCAGACTACTGTCGGTGCTGGACGATAACCTGCTAGTCACTTTTAGCACGGAATTTTAAACCGGCGGATCTTGCGGATGACTTTCAGCACCTCGATCAAAATCATCCTTTGTAAACCATCGTATTTCCAACACATCGGTGCTGTCTTTCAGAATCTTATGAAGCAATTTCAGGAGTTCAAAATCAATATTTTCATGACCGCCACCAAGCAGTGACGATATGAAATTCTTAGAATGCTCGATCCACACGAGCCAATTTCCTTCGCCTTTGTGCGCGTCAGTATACGCCGTTTCTGATTGATAACCGCACACTAATCGGTGCTTTCCTTTGCCAGGATAGAGGTTAAAGAACCATCCAAAATCTTCCTGCTGAGGTTTATCGTCGCACTTACAGCCAGCAGCGGTAAATTCCGCTATGAGCCACGAGCAGAGGTCGTCACCGAAGCAGCAATCGTTGACGAAGTAGTCTTTTATTATCTTGCAGTTGAACTTGTCCGCCTTAAAGCAAACAAGCATTGGTCTCGAACTTTTCATCAGGGTCGTTTCTCGACGTTCAAAATCGTCTTCCACCTTATTTTGGTTCATATCCGGTCTGAGATCATTTCTGCTCGCATCCGTTTAGTTACTCTTCCCCGTAGTTGCATATTTAATTCATATCCAACTTGACGCCTGAGTGTATATAAAATGCTTGGTTTGCATATACACTTGGCGATTGCTGTGCTCCTCCAAGTGATCCGGCGCTTGAAAGCCTCATGTCTGGCTGTATCGCCTGTCGAAGAGCCAATGTCATTTTGCCAAGAGTTTGATGATTAAACGTTCTCTGGGGGACTTCCGATCTTCGATGCAGCCGCTATACTAGATTCATAACCGGTGAGCACTCACGAGTTGAGCGCTTTGAGCCGAGGGGCATTGCGGAAACATCAGGTCGGCGCTGACCGGAAACCGTAGTAAGTAGCCCGCTGCACGTGACGGACTGACTGAAGCGTGTTGAAATACTGAGTCTCATCGCAAGAGACAGTCAGGCAGTAGTAATTAAGCCATCGCTGAGCAATCGGGATGGCTTTTTTTATTGGTTTTATTTGGACGGTACTGTCGTCGCCTGACGAGCGCTAGATGCTTTGCCGTCACCGAACACCACGACCATTCCTTGAAAACTGGGATAGAATGCATTTCTGGTGGCAATGAGCGGAGACCGGAAGTGGGCGAGATTTCGAACATTGAATGGACCGATGCGACGTGGAATCCGGTGACTGGTTGTACCAAGATCAGTCCTGGGTGCGCGAACTGTTATGCCGAGACGTTCGCGGAACGGTTTAGGGGGGTGCCGGGACATCCCTATGAACAGGGTTTTGACCTTCGTTTGTGGGAAAATCGACTCGCGCTGCCGTTGACCTGGAAAAAACCGAAGCGAATTTTTGTCAATTCGATGAGCGATCTGTTTCACGAGGATGTGCCACTCGAG
>CAJCHQ010000346.1 GCA_903970295.1 Bryobacterales bacterium | reverse complement strand
CATTTCGGCACCGATGGACTCGGCCACGCCGACATTGTTGAAATTCTGTTCGTCCGGCAAGCACATCGCCAAGATCAAGGTATCGGTCTGCAAGTCCGGCGGAACGCAGGCCGAATATTCCACCATTGTCCTTTCGGACGTACTCGTCACCGGCACCCAATTCGTCGGTACCAGCGGCGAAGCCATGAGCGTCAACTACTCCTTTCAGGCAGCCAAGGTCGAGCACCACTACTGGGTGCAGGGCAAGGATGGCAGCAAGGGCGCAGAAAGCCAAATGGGTTGGGACGTCAAGCAAAACATCGCGACAGCGTAAGCGATACGCTCCTCGCTCCTCCTTTATTGTTTTTCTGAATGAACGCAGCGCACATTGGTGCGCTGTGTTGCTATTTGCGCGCGAAATCCTGATCGGGCATGAGCGAACCAATGTATATGGAAAATTGAAATGCCATCCTTGAAGAAATATGTCGTCTTATGCGGTGTCTTGGTTGCGGCTGGCGCCATCCTGTTTATTTCGCTGAATAAAAGTCAGGCTGTCAACCCGAATGACGCAGCGAAGCAATTGGCATTGATGGATCCTGGTTCCCTGCACGAGGCTGTACAGCGTAGTCCGGAGGCGACGATCTTTTTTGCTCCTGATAACAAGAAGGGATGGGTAGTCTTCGGCAATGCGACCTATACGACCAATGACGCCGGAGCGAGTTGGAAGAAATTGGCGGTAACGTCAAGGGAATTGCAGTACGACGAAAAGAAGCAATTGTGGGCAATGGATCGCCAGAAAAACGAAATCTCCTACGAACTAGTGAAGGCGGGCGGTTCCAGCGATTGGCAAAGTGCGCCACTCGTGTGGAATGAAAAGTACGAGGTCGATTCACCGAAGGTGTTGGCCGAACTCCCTATCCTGCTGCACGACGATAACAGCGGCAACGCTTGGTCTCTCGATCAGGGAAAAACGTGGTCCAATCAGCCTAAGGCCGTGACGAATGGATTGGTAAAATTCGAGAAACGCGGTAACACAATCAGCGTTGTTTCTGATTCCGGCAGGAATTACGTATCGGAAGATGACGGCGAAACCTGGAGCGCAGGTGGCTGCCAGGACCAGAGATGTCCCACATATCGCACGCTCTATGCGACGCCGACCAAATCGTATGCATGGGATGAGAATGAATTGCTGACCTCAACCGATGGCGGCAAAACCTGGCAATCCGTGAAGCCGGTGGATTATCCCACTGATGTCAACACGCTATGGTTTGTGAATGAAAAAACTGGTTTCCTTGGCTCGGACAATGGCTTCTTCAGCACGACAGATGGCGGCAGGCATTGGAAATTCGAAAAATCGATTCCCTACCGAATCTATCGCATTGTGCCCGTAGATAATCAACAGGCATGGGCACTCGGCGGCACTAAGGTATTTCGTACGGTGGATGGAGGCAAGACATGGAGCCCTGCGAACCTGCCAAAAGAAATCGATGGCCAGAAGACTCTGGTCGACATAAAGTTTGCGGGAAAGGCCGCGTGGCTTGCTGGCGAGGGGGTTGTGTTGAAATCGCTGGATCAAGGTGCTACATGGCAGATCGTTTGGCAATATGATGGAGAGTTCGCGCCACCGGTCATAGAAAATATTTTCATCAACAAAGACCCGCGACAAGTCTGGATGGTGGGCAAGTCGGAAGGGATATTAAGAACCTCAGACGATGGCGCGACCTGGGAGAAAATCGATATGACGGACGATCGATTGCTGACTGACGTGTTTGCCAGCGACGACAATCAGACGGTCTACATCGTCGGCGATTACAACTCGTTCTATAAATCGACTGACGGCGGAAAGCATTGGAAGCTGCGTCAGCTTTCCGATCATTTCGACTTTGATGGAAAGAGGCTCACGTCAGACGGCCGACTGTTCGATGACAAGGAATTCGCTTCGCAAATCCCGACAACCGGCAACATCAACGCGGTATCGCAAAGCTTCGATAAAAAGGCCATGCTTGCCGTTGGCGACGAGGGCAATGCCTTCGTGCTCAACGCTACTTCAGACAAGTGGAAGAAACTGGAGGGGATGGCGAATTCAACACTGATCGCGTCTTATCTCAGCCAAGACGGCACGCAGATGTGGATCGTTTCTCAAGATGGGAACGTGTACAGGTCTATGGATTCCGGGAATTCGTTCAAGGCGCAACATTTGTGATAACGGATTGCCATCGTACGCAAAACAGACACTGAAACCCGCATGGATTTAGGACGCATTCTTCTTACCCTGACCGTTGATGCCGGAATTTCGTTGACGAAATTCCGGATACTTGCCATTCCTGCCTTGGTTGTTATTCTGATGTACGCCATACGCTACAGACGGTATCCGATCGGTAAAGCGATCATTGCTGCCTGTATCGTATGGATAGCTGCGGGACTACTATCGATCATGGCGGCGTCTGATTTGAGGGTGCTAAACTAAGCTGGATTTGAAAATTTCGTGCCGGTCTTCGCGAAATTCTTTCACATATCCTTGCTGACTTCGCACAGCGCCTTCGACATGCGCTTCATATCGATGGTATTGTCGGCCTTGATGGGGAATGGTTTGGAGATGAACAGGTGGTCGAACTCATAGGACGCACCATAAATCTGAGCTGACTTCCCATCTGCACTTTTCACAAAAGCATACGCGCCATTGAAGCCTGCCGAGCTGAGCGCGTCACGAAAATGGATCGCAGCTTCCTTGCTCCCACTGCTTGGTGCTGAGTAGGCGTTGAGCATCTGGCGTATCTGCTTGTTGGTTATGTTTCTTCGACTTGATCGTGTTTGAGCTTTGGGCTTGTAGCATTTCTCTTTCCTATGTGCCGGAAAATACCGACTTGAATCAAATTTTATATTTCAAGCGAAAGTCGATGGCGGGAGAAAATTTCAACTTTTTCCCCGCGAAGGACTTGGTGTGCAACGATATTTACTGATGGAAAAACGGACGTGCTAAATTGGGAAAACACCGGGAAGCCCCGGCATATGTGAAATGTAAAGCAGCACAACAGATTGGTGCCGGGAGAAAATTTTAGAAATTTTCCCGCAGATCGGGGAATCGAATCGGTGAAGGTGAGGCCAGGCTGAGCTGGCATCTTTTTATTCTGCTGCGATGGCGAGCTGCCGCAGTGTTGTCAAGGTGAAGGCAGATACAGCTTTTTTGATCGTGTCGCGCACTTTGTCGTTGCCGTGTTCGGTCTTCGGGAATAACCAAACTGTTAGGATCGGGTGCGATGGTAAATCAATTTTCTTGCGTCGATGCCATAACCATAAGTCCTGATATGGCAGAATTTGATGATCATGCCAGCTTTTTGTAACTGCGATTGTTATTCCAGGGTTTCGCTCTCGTGGAATCTTTTCCATTGCAATTTCTAACCAAGCCTCGAAATTCTTGATGATCTGACGTTTGGAGGCGTAGAGGTCAATGGTTAGATGGCCCTGCATGGCAAATGAATCTTGCCCGATCTCGCTTAGCATTTGGTCGCAATTCGTCTTTCGATGTGGGGCATGCGGCTTGAGCGTGTTGACAATTTCTTCAGCAACGCCGAATGTGAGTGGATAAGTGGCTTTGTTCGAGACGTAATTGTCTCCAAAGTCGATATCCATAAATGGGCTGCTTGCGATTTGCGCAAAATGCACGTCGAATTGCTCTTTCATGCCCATATCGAGTAATCCTGCCAAAAATACTCGTGTTCCGATTTGGCTTCGCCAGCCTTCAAAATCCAAAAGGCTGGTTCCATCGTAGTGCGCTAACTTGAACCAGTGTGGGGAATCAAATATCGAGGCTGTCATCATTTGTGCGGGGTTGGTTGCGATTCGTGACAAGTGTAACGGGACTTCTCCCGAAGTTGACGTGGTTGTTCAACGATATGGTGAAAATCGTATGCGAGTGGTGAGGCGGCTTGCAAATCAGATTGGTTGCAATCGATGGCGATAAATAAAGATGGCATTGCTGTTGCCGAGCGGAGCGCGATCATATCACGGTTGAATTGCACGATTATCAACCATGCAGCCTAATATTGACTTTGTAAATTCGACGTGGCAGCGATGGAACTATTGAGGGGGGGCAGGCATTGCGTTTGCAAGCCAATTTGATGATGGTGATGGATGGGGATGCATCCAGAGTGTAACCCCGGCGTAACCCCGGAGGAAAACCCAAAACAAAAGGGTCACATGATCTCTCATGCAACCCTTTGTTTTTACTACTTTAATTCTGGTAGGCCGTGCGGGACTCGAACCTGCGACCAACGGATTAAAAGAACGCGGTGCGCATTATTAATGCAAATTAATATACTTTATTGGAAGTATCTGAGAATATAAAAATCCTTTAAAATCAATGACTTAATTGATTTTATCTCGTTTTCCCAATATCATGATCATGATTGCAAATTAATCGCTACGGTAGCAAAACGGTAGCAAAGAATCGTGACATGAAAGTGGATATGGCGAAAAAGATTGGTTTCACAAAAGCAATATTGGATTCTCTTGTAATTCCTGACAATGGTCAGTTTTATGTTTACGACATTAAGCAGTCTGGACTTGCTTTGCGTGTAAGCAGCCGCGGCAAAAAGACGTTTGAGTATTATAAAAAGATTAATGGTCGTCCAGAGCGCATAAAAATCGGACCGTATCCCGATCTTTCCATCGAAAACGCGAGAGGGAAGGCGGCTGAATTAAGCGGCATGGTCGCGAAAGGCGAAAACCCTGCTGAGGTAAAACGCGGATATAAAACGGAAATGACGTTTGCTGATCTATTTGATCGATATATGAAAGAGCATAGCAAGCCCAATAAAAAGACGTCAGTCGAAGATCAGCAGAAATATGATCGATACTTGTCCAACAATACCACCGGCGTTGATCTTGCACGCAAAAAGCTATCGCAGATAGGCAGGGCGGACATTTCAAAATTGTTTCTGAAGATCAGTGCAACGACCAAACCGACAGCCAATCGCGTACTGGCACTGGTTAGTAGTGTTTATGGAAAGGCGATTGAGTGGGGCATCTGGGATGGGAATAATCCATGTCGCGGTATAAAAAAGAATCGCGAGAAGAGTCGTGACCGTTTTCTGCAAGGTGATGAATTTCCACGCTTTATCGAAGCTGTAAATAAAGAAGAAAATGCCATTATCCGAGACTTTGTTCTGGTTAGTTTGTTGACCGGCGCGCGGCGACAGAATGTCTTGGAGATGCAGTGGTCACAAATCAGTTGGGAGCGTGAAGAATGGCGCATACCCGAAACGAAAAATGGTACTCACCAGATCATTCCGCTCGGCGCTGAAGTGATTGAAATTCTAGAAGCGCGTAAAGTCTCAAGTGAAAGCGAATATGTCTTTCCGGGCGAGGGCAAAACAGGGCATTTACAGGAGCCGAAGCGCGGATGGCAACGCATTCTTGAAGACGCTGGCATCGGTAATTTGAGAATCCATGATTTGAGACGCACGATGGGATCGTGGCAGGCGCAAACCGGAGCGAGTCTGTCGGTCATCGGAAGATCATTGAATCATAAATCAGTTCAAACCACAGCAATTTATGCCAGAGTAAGTCTTGATCCAGTTCGCAATTCGATGGCTATTGCAACGAAAGCGATGCTTGAAGCCGCTGAAGTTGGAAAAGGTACGCAGCCAGAATCTACCGTCAGTGAGATTGACTTGAGTTTTGTGCCTTAAAAATAGATTCATCCGAGTTTTTTGTGGGTGGCTGAAGCCGGGTAGAGGTCGAGTCCACCACAATGGAAGTAGATAGCAGTCTTGAAGTTGTCACGGTTTCTGAAGCCACAAGCGCGTTTCTGTATCGTGGCGATTTTTGAATTCA
>CAJCHQ010000345.1 GCA_903970295.1 Bryobacterales bacterium | reverse complement strand
GCCTCCGCGGCCAGGCTACCGGTCTCCGCTGAGCCGAACGCATTTGCTAACTTTTCTCAGCAAACATTGGGCGCTGGTCCGATCGCTCTCGGTATGGGTCGGGTAGATGTTTTCAATGACCTTGACTTGGCCACTTTATTTATAGAAATGCAGATCACTCCGACAGAAAAAACAGGGGCACCCGTCGATGGTGCAGCCAAAGTGCTGGAGAATTTTTCTGACGAGCAGTTCATCGCGGTTCAGGTTTTGAAAAGGATCGGTACCTGGTCCAAAGTCTGGGGTTATACACCCAAACAGCTGCCAGTCTTGCGCTCAATCACGCAGAGCACGCAAAAGTTATTCCCGACCAAGAACATCGAAATTTATTACTCAGTCGTTTCGTGTCCGACATTTGGTCAGCTTTTGCATTACAAATACGAAAAATCCAATATCAGATATCTGATCTGCGATGCAAGGTTCGAACCAGGAGCCGAAGCCCCTCAGGTATTTTTCAAACAAGACGGGTTAGATTATGCCTTGCGCGACTCGCCGCTCAGGCTCAATGCAAACACGATGGATCTGCTAGCCAAGTTTCCCATCATGAGTGAACTAAACCTAGCCTGTATGCACATTCCTGGCGAGAAATCAATTACGGCTAAGGTGTCAAAAGATCTGAAGTTCATGAGCGACTACGGGCCGACATTTCCACCACCTTTTGCCAGCATCGAACACATCAATCAGATTTATGCCACTCTCGGCTCAAACTTCATTTCTTCCGATGTTCTCGAATGGGCACCGCCAGGTATCCTCAGCGAACTGACAGTGGCCTACAGCAATGCCCTGATGCCACTGGACGCTTCCCTCGTCAACGCGACTAACGCACGCTTTGCCTCAATTCCTGATGACACAAAACGGAAGAAAATGATTGTCGGCGTTTTGCGTGCTGCTTATTTTTCCAAACTGCTCAGCAACCCAGCTACCAAATCTGTCGCCGGATTGCAGAGCACAACACAATAACCAATCAACTGCGCGATTACTTATGTTTGAGAGCTTTTTCGACGGCAGCCGTCAATTCAGGCGAATCGGGCGTTACCGCAGACTCGAATCTCTGAATTACTGTGCCATTACGATCGATAAGGAATTTGGTGAAGTTCCAGACAATCGGCCCGGCAATTTTGGGGTTGGGATACGTGGTCAAATATTGGTAGAGCGGCGCTTGATCGGTACCCAGGACCGAAATCTTCGAATACATGGGGAAGGTGACATTGTATTTTGTGGAGCAGAAAGTTTTGATCTCGGCATTACTGCCGGGCTCTTGCCCACCAAAATTATTGGCAGGGAATCCGAGAATGACAAATCCTTGACTTTGATATTTCTTGTAGAGAGCTTCCAGCGCCGGGTATTGCTTCGTGTAGCCGCACTTGCTGGCGACGTTGACGACGAGAATAACTTTGCCTTTAAAGTTAGACAAAGGCGTTACTTTGCCATCGATAGATGGCTGAGAGAAGCTATAAATATTCTTCGCAGCCACAGCTACGGCCGCTTTTGTGCCGACGAACGCGAACAAAGCCGCGACCACGATAAGAGCGAAAATTCTGACTTTCTCTTTTCCCAAAACAAACGTCATATCTACACATCCTTTTGACAACGCGCGGATGGCGTAAGTAGCCAGACGACCCGCAACGGAACCCTCGCCGAACAGCCTGATAAGCCAGGCATCTCTAGCAATTGACTGCAAAATTATACAATGATGTACATCATTAACCGCTGACCAGGCCATGGGTGCCGGCAAAAGTTACGATTTGAAGCGCAGGTAGTTACGCCGCTTTTATTTACTGCCAACCAGTGACTGAGCCGGCTGCTCAACGGCGCGAGCAATTGGTTTGGCTCTGGCGACAATCAGAAGCGAACCGCCAAACGGAAGCGAAACGCCTGTTTTAACCAGGGCGCGCTCGATTCCCATAATGGTCTCGAAAGATTTGTTCAAAACCGGTGAGATGCGAAATTCAGCTTGCGGGTCGAAGTTTTCGCGATTGTTGCCGCGCACCATTCTCGCTGCCAGCATCGGTGGCAATAGCAACGATACGAAAGACGTAGTGTGCAAAACTTCAAAACCGGCCCGTTCTACTTTTTCGCGCATTTCTTGCACGCTATAGCGCCTGACGTGGCACGAATACTCGTCGACATAGCTCCAGAGAAATTGATGCTGCGGTACTGTTAAAACAATTCCGCCAGTGCCTTCTGTTACTGACTGGCGCATTTGGTTAAGGACGGTTTCATCTTCTTGAATATGTTCGAGCACATCGAATGCGCCAATCAAATCGAATTCTGACGAAAATGGCATCCGGCGCGCATCCATCTGCATGAAATTGACGTCAGGCAAGCGCTTGCGAGCGAAGCCCAGACCCTTGCGGAAAATCTCACTGCCGCAAAGTTTCATTTTCGGGAAAGTCTGTTTGACACCGTTCAAGACATAGCCGGTACCGCAGCCGATCTCAAGAAAATTCCTGGCCTGGGGGAAATACTTTTGTATAGCCCAGAGAATCAATTGATTGCGAGCGCGGAACCAAAAATGTCCGGACTCCAATTCAAACAATTCGCCAAATGCATCTGGAAAGTGCTCGTTCTCTTCCGAGAATTCAGGCGCAAAAAATGTAAATCCATCGTCAGTTACGGGTGCCTTACCACACTCGGGGCAGCGCCAATTTTTGTCGTCGGCAAATGTCGATCGACATTCGAGGCAAAGTTTCATGTTTCGTCGCTCTCCTGCTTGGACTTATCTTTATTGTTGTTTTCCGAACCATCTTGGGCGTCTTTCATATCTTTTGCATCTGAATTTTC
>CAJCHQ010000344.1 GCA_903970295.1 Bryobacterales bacterium | reverse complement strand
GTATTGGCGCCATCCATGATGTTCTGAGTGTACCGATATTGGTGACTGTCGAGCTCTGTCTTCAATAAGACATTACACATGCCGATGATGGCGTTCATTGGCGTTCTTATTTCATGGCTCATGTTAGCCAGAAATTCAGATTTCAATTTGGATGCCGATTCGGACTGACTTCCGGCGGCGGCTAATTCTTGATTGTTCCTCAGTAATTTGTCTTGGGAAAGCTTACTCGCGGTCAAGTCACGGGTGACTTTGGCAAAGCCGCACAGACTACCGCCCTCATCGTGAACGGCCGTAATCAGCACATCGGCCCAGAACTGCGAACCATCTTTACGCACACGCCAGCCTTGCTCGCTATAACTGCCGAGCTTTTTTGCCAGCTGCAATTCGTAGTCTGGATAGCTATTTGCGATCGCCGCCTGATCGTAGAAGCATGAAAAATGTCGACCTAAGATTTCTGCAGCGCTGTACCCTTTCAATCTTTCGGCACCAGCATTCCAAGAAACTATATGACCGGTCGGATCCAGCATTAGAATGGCATACTCACGCACGCTCTCAACAAGCAAGCGAAATTGCGCCTCAGACAAAGACGAATTTTTCTGCGCTACCAGACTTTGGTCGCTTTTATCCGGATCTTGGTGATACGAGTCGCCGGATGCCATTCTCCCCTCCTCGGACGCCTGAGGTGTTGAACTGGGGACCGATTCTAAGCTCCAACGAAAAAGTCTTTTGAGCTGTTACCGTGATTGCCTGGAACGATGAAGCTATTCCGTATTGTAACTCATAGGCGTCACCGACTAACAGTGATTTAGTACCGGATGTGGTGATAGATGCGTGACCGGCGGGGGCTACCGTGCCAAGGGAGTTTGCATCGGCATTGATGCCTCTTAACGCGCAAGAAACATTTCTATCATTTCCTTAAGGAAGACAGAGCGGATACTCAAACCAATGCAGTTACGACCCTTGCTCCGCAAAAGGCACTCGCTCGATTGCGATCAAGGTCTCAAAAGATTGAACCAGCAACCAATTTTCCAGAAATTCGCGGTGAATCAGCGCGGTCGCGCGGTCTGCGCGGAGGCTAGCCCTTATTGATTCGCTTTTCCGCCAAAGCCAAAAGCTTAGATGGAGCTATGTCCAAAGCCACAGCTAATTTTGCGAGATTTTTGACGGCGACGTTTCTGGCACCGCGCTCAAGATCGCCAATATAGCTTCTATGCAATCCGGTTAACTCGGCTAGGTGAGCCTGGCTCAGATTGAGCTTCTCGCGCCGTTGCCTGATAAGGTCACAAACTGCGCTCAGTAATGCTGCTTCTTTCATCATTGTCTCCTTGGTCACTCTAATCAGCCTATAACAAACATAACCCAAATCGAGGAATTTGAATAGTCAGAACCACCCAAGTCGCCGATCAATTGCATTTTATCTTCTCTCTATACAGAATGTTAAACGCTTTCGTCCACTTTTTTCATTTCAACAAGAGACCTCTTTACAGCATTTTTGCTCCCTTGTCAGTCCGAACTTTCGAGATGCTTAAATTTTGCGAACCAAATGTGTCCACTGTCAGGCATTGCGAGATCGCTACCTTAGCGATTTCCGGGCATTATAAAGTGTTCGATGAAAGCAGTTGCCCCTTACCAGCACCATTAACGGTGGCGGCATAAGATTCAATGCAAAACGGTCGGGACCATTGGGAGGACCGCAAGTTTTTTCCGCAGCTCCGTATAAAGGTTCGGCAACCACTTGGGTTGCTTACTCATATCGAGTTGTGGCTCTCTAATCATGAAATTGCAGGGAGCCAAGATCAAGTCTATGTTGCCGATGCCAATATCGTGCGCAAGCACGAACAAGTCAGCCATGTCGTCGTGATTGATCACGACACAGCCGGTTGAATATACTCCTTCATGAATTTGTATCTTGCCACCAAGATGGGTGCGATGGTCAACACTTGCATTAGCTTTGTCCTGCTGGTTCGGATAATTGACCCAGAGACAAAGATGAGTGATTGCATCCATCGACGTGATTTTATAGAGCCCCTCTGGAATCTGCAGATCACCTTCTTTGAGCTTGGGACCAAGCTCTCCGCTATAGGACACAAGCGGATCACTAGCAATTTGCTTGAACTGACCGTCTTGTCCTTTGGCAAAAAGCAACAGGAGTTTTTCACTCTTCAGGCAGACAATATTTATAGCTTTCGACGGGTAAAGGACGCCCGCATTTTGAAATTCTGCATGTAAGCGCTTTTTTGCCTCAGGACCAAATTTCTTTAAAGCCTGTCCGACCGTCATTCCAAGCGGCTTTGGTCTGACAGGATCGAAATCAGCTTCGACCGCGCAGGGCTCTTTTCGACCTTGCGTTGGCCGCGCGTCTTTACTGTGACTGGCTTCAGCCCGCAGAATGAGGATGAAGCACAGACATACTCCCACAATCAAAATTAGTCGCGCTGCTATCATCTAGCCTCTCCACGAGGTTTCACCAACGGTCACATAGCGTTGGCTAGCCATCAAGACTAACTCACCCTCGAGCATTTGTATCGACAGTAACAGACTTGTTTCGGCCAAAGAGCTTACAATTAATGCATGTCTGAACTGACCGACAAGATATCTAAGATCGAAATAGAATCGAAGCCATCGGTTTTCGACGACGCATTCCCACCCGGGCATCTGCTCGGCGGAAAGTACAGAGTCATATCTCAACTCGGTAAAGGCGGAGTAGGCAGCGTTTATCGAGTCCAGCAGATCTTTCTCAATAAAGAATTTGCCTTAAAAACGCTGGACACTGCGTCGGTATCTAATGTCACGTTGCAACGATTTCAGCTGGAGGCCAAAGCGGCCGCTTCACTGAATCATCCAAACCTTGTCCAGGTAAACGATTTTGGTTTGCTTGACGAAGGAAAACCATACCTGGTCATGGAATTAGTGGACGGCACCACTTTCGCTGAATACCTCAAACGGAACGGCCCGATCGACGTGCAGCAAGTGCCACTGTTTTTTTCGCAAGCGTGTTTTGGGTTACTCGCCGCACATGAGCAAGGCATAGTTCACCGCGATATCAAGCCTGGCAATATCATGGTCGTCAATAATTTGCCTTTTGCTGCTGACGGCAAAATCAAAGTTGTTGATTTCGGAATCGCCAAGCTCACCAGTCGCGAGAGCGGTGAAATCCAGGCTCTTACACGCACAGGCGAAATTTTCGGAAGCCCACTGTATATGAGCCCCGAGCAGTGTGTAAGCGGCGTCGTGGATCATCGCTCAGACATTTATTCGCTGGGCTGCGTTTTGTTTGAAATGCTGACCGGCACCCCGCCGCATATGGGTCAAACTGCACTGGCGACGATGATCTTGCATGATTCCGGTAATATTCCCACACTGCGGGAGGCCTCGCTAGGCAAGGAGTTTCCAGACGCACTTGAGCACATTGTCGCCAAGATGTTGCGCAAATCCCCGAGCGAAAGATATCAGAATGCTGGTTTAGTGGCGCATGATTTGGCGGAAGTTTGTGCAGGCGGTAAAGTGGCCGATTTACGCCCGATCAAGAAGGTTAAGAAGCCGGACAAAATGATCACGATGAAGGTTCAGAGCCTCCTGTTGTTGATCGTTTTGACGGCAGCAATATCGGCATCAACTGCAGGGTTCGTCGGATACCTCCTAAGACAAGCCAAAAGTGCTCAAGTTCAAAAAACGACTAAACCGCTTCAGTCAAACGACGATACCGCAAAGCAGAGCCTTGATAAGTCTTACGAATTCGACGTCGGTAAGGTGGCGACTGAAGCAGTTAAATCAGAGCAAGACGCAGATGCCGTAGCAGAACTCAAAAATGCTGGTCCCGTTCGAGCAACTTTAGTACATGAAGGAAGGGACAAACAACTCACCTTTCCTGATTGTGGCATCGGACTCTTGTGTAAGTTTGCTCCGTATGACACAAGTCAAACTTTGTGCGACGCAAAGGGAACTGTTTCAATGCCTCGCAATCTTCCTCTCACCCTTAAAGTGCAAGGTAAGCCGGCAGCGCTTGTACTCGATACTCCCGAATTCTTTGCCAAGATAGACCCAAATATTTTTCTAGGGCTCGTTCTAACTGGTGCCGATAGAAGCCTAGAGAGTACGATGCTGGACGTGCAAACAAAGAAGACGGCCAGCAAAAACTTAGAAAGCATCCTGACGACGGCTGCTGGCTGGTCACACCTGGATTCGCTGGCGCTCAACTATCTTCAATTAGATGCCCCGGCACTAACTGCTATCAGCAAATCGAAGCAACTTCGCAACTTAGAACTGAATAAATGCGTGATAGATCAATCCAGATTTGCTCGGCAATCTTTTCTCAAGCAACTGAAAAGTTTTTCTCTGGTCAATATGAATGTGGGTGGTCTTGTGATCGGATTGGCACGGTCAGCCAACTTAGAGCATGTTTGCCTGGGTGGTACCGGACTGACCGCTGAGACGATTCATCAATTGCGTAATTGCCCACGGCTAGATTTTCTGATGATACAAGCGAAAACGATCGACGACCAAGTAATTCAAGCTATTTCGGAAATAAAAAGCCTGCGCACGCTGATGTTTGAGGGAAAATTGAGCATTGAGCAGATTAAGACTCTGATCCAATGCCCACGATTGGAGCATATTATTTTATACAGTGGCGAGTATTCCAACGATGATGTCCGTTATCTAAAATCCTTGAATCATAAAATTCACTTTACGATTAGCAGCAAAAATGATTCCCGTGGCGGCATTGTCGATATGTTCAGACCGAATTGATTTGGTTTAATTGGCCGCCCGCACGAGAAAAATCATCTCCTCCGATTTTGCTTCATCGAAAGTTGTACCATCCCAATCTCCTGCAATTCTATCGACGCACAGTCCGCAGGCAATTAAGCGCTCGTCGATCCCTCTTCGACTGAGAAAGCGGAGTTCGCTTTCAGAAACAAGTGTTTCGTCCG